>JBBIMN010000275.1:0-3161 GCA_037444385.1 Acidobacteriota bacterium
ATAGAAGTCTGATGAGGCCGTTGTTCGAGATCGCGATCCTGTTCGTGCTGATTCTCGCGAATGGCTTCTTCGCGCTCTCTGAGTTTGCGCTTCTGAAGGCGCGCCGGGCGAGGCTCGAACGGCGCTCGGCGAAGGGGGAGCGCGGCGCCAAGGCCGCGCTGGCTCTTTTGAAGGAGCCCGGGCGCTTTCTCTCCGCCGTGCAGGTGGGCATGACGCTCACCGGCGTTTTGGCTGGAGCGTTCGGCGGGGCGGCGCTCGCCGCCCCTTTGGCCGAGTTTCTTCGCCGTGCCGCGCTACTTAGGCCCTATGCAATGCTCCTTGCCCTGGCGGTGGTAGTGGGCGGTATCACGTACGTGTCGCTCGTGCTGGGCGAACTTGTCCCAAAGCGCTTGGCGCTACGCTATCCAACTGCCCTGGCGTGCGTGGTGGCGCCAGCGCTCAGGCTCCTCATGGTGGCGGCGACGCCCGCGGTCTGGCTGCTCAATGCCTCCAGCGGCCTCTTGATCCATTTGTTGCCGGGCAACCGCAAGGCGGAGCCATTGGTCACGGAGGAGGAGATAAAGCTTGCCTTGGCGCAGGGCCTTGAGGAGGGGATTCTGGAGCCGCGCGAGCACGAGATGCTTCGCGACGTGCTCAGGCTTTCGGACCGCCCGGCCAGCCTGCTTATGACCCCCCGCTCCCAGATTGTCTTCCTGTCGGCGGACGAAAAGGCGCAGCGCGTGGCCGAGCTGATCGCGAAGACTCGCCACCCGGAGTTTCCCGTATACGATGGCCGCCAGGACAACGTCCTGGGCCTTTTGAACGCCAAAGATTATCTGCTGGCCTTGGTTTCTGGCCGCAAGCCAGCGCCGCGCGGCTCCCTTCGCGAACCGCTATTCGTTCCGTCCACGCGTTCAGCGCTTGAAGTGCTGGATCTAATAAAGCGCCGCCACGCCCACATGGCGCTCTGCGTGGATGAACACGGAGGAATAGAGGGACTGGTCACTCTGCGGGACTTTTTAGGCAGCATCGCGGGCGACGAGACAGCGGACGGGCGCGAGCACGAGCGCGCCGTTCTTCGCCGGGAGGATGGAAGCTGGCTCCTCGACGGCTCTCTGGCCGTGGACGAGTTCAAGGAGCTGCTTAAACTCCCAAACTTGCCAGGCGAAGCCATTGGACGCTACAGAACCTTGGCCGGATTTTTACTTTACATCTTCGGCAGGATTCCCTCCGAGGGCGAAACCATCGAGTGGAGCGGCCTCCGCTTTGAAGTGGCCGACATGGACTGCCGCCGGATTGACAAGGTAATTGTTAAGAAGAGGGATGATGGATGAGAGATGAGAGATGAGAGATACCGCATCTATCATCCATCACTCATACCGCAGGGCGTCAATGGGGTCGAGGCGCGAAGCCTTGAAGGCCGGATATACGCCGAACACCGCGCCGGTGAAAGCGGCGAAGAAGAGGCTTAGAAAGACCACCCACAACGGAACGTATGCGGGCGGGAAACCTTCCGCCACCGTGTGGCGGAGGGTAAATACAATGAGGTTGGCGAGCCCCCATCCCGAAAGAAGCCCGACTACGCCGCCCAAGGTGGAAAGCGTCACCGACTCTATTAGGAACTGGTAGAGGATGTGGACGCGCTTGGCCCCTACGGCCATGCGGATGCCGATCTCGCGCGTGCGCTCGGTGACGGAGACGAGCATGATGTTCATGATCCCGATTCCGCCGACGATGAGCGTTATGGAAACTATGGCCGTCACGACGAGGGTCGAGATTCCGGTGAACTGCTTGATGATCTTCTGAACCTGCTCGACCGTGAAGATGCGGAAATCGTCCTGCTGGCCAAACCTCAGGCCGTGCTCTCGGCGCATCACCTGGGAGATTCTATCCACAGCGTCGTCCATGTATTTGGCGTCCCTGACCTGCACAACGATGAACACCGAGTTGGCGGTGTCGGTCCCATACTGCTGAATCGCCGTCGTGAGCGGAACGTATATGACGTCATCCTCGCTCTCGCCGAAAGAACCTCCCCTCTTCTCCGTGACGCCTACTATCGTGTATGTTCCACGGCCCACCTGAATCTCCTCTCCCAGGCAAGCAGCGGGAAGGGCGAGCTTGTCGATGATGTCCTGGCCTATTACGCAGACCTTGCGCCGCGCCGCGACGTCCATCGGGCCAATGAACCTGCCCGACTCCAGCCCGATGTTGTTCATCTGAGCGAAAGGTTCGGTCGTGCCCTGGATTTGAGTCGAGTCGCGCCGCCCGTGATACGCGATGGATTCGCTGCGCATGATGAAGGGGGCGACCTCCTTCACCTGCGGCACGTCTCTCTTGACGGCAAGCGCGTCCTCGTAGGTCATCTTCAGCCGGCGAACTCCCTCCTGGTGGCTGCGGAACATCTCCCAGTTGGGCCTTATGAACATCGTGTCGGCGCCCATGGTTTCGAATTGGCTGAAGAAAGAGGCGAAGACGCCCTGAATTATTGATAGCACGGTCACGACGGCCAACACTCCGATGATGATTCCCAGCACCGTAAGAAAAGAGCGCATCTTGTTGGAGAGGATTGCCCGAAGCGCGATCCGCAAGAGCTCCATCATGGAACCCCAGAACCCGTAAAGCTGCTCACGCTTTATCGCGGCGCTCACGTCCTCACCTGTGCTCCATGGCCGTTCTGCCCGTGTCGTCGCTCACGATCTTCCCGTCGCGTATGCGCACCTGGCGTTTGGCGTAGGCGGCGACATCAGGTTCGTGAGTCACCAGAATTATGGTGTTTCCGAGAGCGTTGAGGTTTGCCAACTGGCCCATGATCAACGCTGACGTGGCACTGTCGAGGTTTCCCGTCGGTTCGTCCGCCATGATGAGGGCTGGATGGTTGACAAGCGCCCGCGCGATGGCGATCTGCTGCCTTTGTCCTCCCGAAAGCTGGTTGGGCATGTGGCGCGCGTGCGTGCCCAGCTTCAGAAAATCGAGCGCCTCCAGCGCCTTCTGGTGGCGCTCCGAAGGGGGAATCTTCGCGTAGATCAAGGGCAGCTCCACGTTCTGCATCGCGTTGGCCCTTGGCAGTAGGAAAAAACTTTGGAATATGAACCCGATTTTGTTGTTGCGCACCTCGGCAAGCTGGTCTTGTGACAGGGCATGCACGGGCGTTCCGTCGAGAACATATTCACCGGAGGTCGGCG
>JBBIMN010000276.1:0-3156 GCA_037444385.1 Acidobacteriota bacterium
GGACAGGCCTCAACTCTTGCGAGACGAGCCCCCATTCCGGCGGGAGCGGCCTGGCCAAATCGAGGTGGCCCAGGAGTGTCTCCACTTCTTTGCCGTCCACCAGGATTCTAGCGCTCGTAATCTCCTTGAAGTTGTAACAGAGCGTGTCCACCAGGCCGTAGACGCGCGCGGCCTCGGTTTCGCTCCCGCCGCCCGAAGCGGCCGGCCCAGTCAAATCAAGAACGGCCACGCCGCCGTCCAAAAGAAAAAGCGCTCTGAGCGACGTGCCCTGCGCGAAAGGCTGGACCTGTCCGTCGCACGCTGGCCCTTCAATGTAACGCCTGGCGACCTGCGCCATGTCCGGCTGCGCCTGGCCCGTAAGAGGCATGATGTTCGGGCAAGCCGTCAGGAGCCCGCTTGCCGCGTCGGGATAGAGCAGGGTGGCTGGAAACCCTTGCGCCTCCGGTGGCGCGGAGGGCGCTTGGGCCGTTCCCGCATGGTTAGGCGGAGCGGGCTTTTGCGGTCCCCGGCCACACGCCGTCAAAAACAGCGCGGCGCCAAGAAGGCAGGCAAACTTAACGGGAGGAAGGAGCCGCTTGAGAGCCATTTTGGGCCTTGAATTCTAGGATTGATTGGGCGACCTGTTCGGCGACCTGGTCCTGGAAGGCCGGGTCGCCAAGCCGGACGGCTTCCTGGAGGTTCGTCAGGAAGGCAACCTCCACGAGGACGGCGGGCATTTGAGCCCCCTCGAGAACCACGAATGGAGCCTGTCTCACGCCGCGCTCCTGCGTTTCCAGCAATTGGTTCAACCGCCCCTGAATCGAAACCGCGAGCGCCTGGCTCTCCACCAGATACTGAGTCTGAGCGAGGTTCCATAGAACCAGCGAAAGGGTGTTGCCCTTCTCCGTACCGTTCGGCGCGGCGTTTTCCTTCTCGGCGACCTGGCGGCTCCACAGGTCGGTCGCGTCGCGGCTCATGAAATAGGTCTCGGCGCCCTTTACGCCGGAGGCGGGCGAGGCGTTCAAGTGTATTGACACGAAGACATCGGCGCGGTTGTAATTGGCGATGGCCGTCCGCTGCGCGAGAGGAACGTAAACATCGGTGGAACGGGTCAGCAGCGTGCTCACCCCGTCCTTCTCCAAAACGGCGGAGAGCTTCTGCGCAATTGCCAGGGCAATATCTTTTTCTTGAAGATTATCCTTGCCAATCGCCCCCGTGTCAGAGCCTCCGTGGCCTGGATCCAGTGCCACCAGAAACCGGCCCGGCGCCCTCTCCGGACGACCGCTCTGCGGCGCGCCGGCCGCCTGGGGCGCTTCTGGCTGCGCGGGAACGGCGGGGACCACCTGGCCACCGCCCTTCAAGAGAATTACCAACCGCTCGGGATTGCGCAGGTTCAGAGTATCGAAGCTCTTGTACCCTTCCCCCAATTCAAGGCGCAACAGCCGTCCCTGGTTTTCGATCTCCAATCGCCGCGCTATTCCGCTGCCCAAGTCGCGGCCCTCTCCCAACACGCGGCCTCTTGGAAGCTGCACCAGCAGGGCATCCCCCTCTTTGCGAGATTGCGCGGCGGTTGCCATGGAGCCCTCCAAGGTGACGCGCACCAAATCGGCGGCGACCGCAACTTCGAGGCCGATTCGCCCATCCTCCATAACCTGGCCAGCCGGGCGCGGCGGCGGCGCTGGCACCGCTGGAGCTTGCGGCGCGGCGGCGCCCTCCCCTGAAAGCGAAACCGGGCCTCCCAGCAGAAGCGGCAAACCCACCACCAAGAATTCACGTGGAATCCAGACGCAACCGCTCTTGTCGCGCGCCGGATGCTTCGTGTCAATGAGTTTGCCGTCCACGGAAGTCATGGCGGTGGCCGTGGAGAAAAGAACCCGGTGGGAGCCTAGAGCCAGCGATGGGTATCTGGAAAGAGGATCCCTTCCGGCCGTCGCGCCTAGCGCTTTAGCAAGGCTATCGAGGCAAACCCAGGCCGTGCCGTCTTCCTCGTGGCTCTCCAGAGAGATTTTTTTCCCGGAAGGCGTGGCGACTTCAATTGCCAGCGAGCCAAAGGACAGCGCAATAAACGCGATCAAGGCTAGTAGAGGCCGGGAATTCATATAACGTTTCACTCAAGCCCCTCAACCCTGATTCTAAGGACGCAGCGTTTCCCTCCTATGACGATGGGAATCGCCACTTCTCGGCCCGGCTCGACCGAGATGGCCGTGGCCTCTGGCAGGGATGCGCGTGGTTCATCGGGCACAGCCTTCTCTTCCGAATCCAAAAGCAGCGGCTCGGCCGGCGTATCCTCGAAAAGTTCCTCGGACTCCTCGGCTGGCTTGGGCCGATCAACGGGCTCTAGGGATTCGAGCGGCAAAGCCGTGTCGGCTTGAAGGAGCGCCTCTTCATCGCTTCCGACGGAGAAAGGGGCTTCGGCGGGAAATGGCGCCTCGGCCTTGGGCGCCTTGGGGGAAGCCTTGGCCTTCGCCCCGGCGATCCCAAGTTCGGCCAGCAGTTTGCTCTGGTCCATCATGACCGTCGTGTTGGCGGACATTCTATCTATAGTGGCCGGCCCTGAACTCTTTGCCATCGGCGCCGCCTCCTTGCCTGAAAACGGCTCGCTCTTTACAAGGTTCTTGAGCACGAGCCGCGTAACCGACTTCAGCGTGTCCTCAACCCCGACCCCCTCGCGCGCTATCGCCTCGAAGAACGGCAGGTTGCCAGGGTTCAAGGCGGCGTCCAGGTCCTCTATGGAAGACACTTCCGGCAGGTCGCGCTTGTTGTATTGCAAAACGATGGGTATTTTGCTTGGATCGAGGCCGTTCTCGCTGAGATTTTTCCGAAGCTGGCGGAAAGAATCCAGGTTCGCGTCCCATAGCGAACGCTGGCTGTCGGCAACAAAGACTATCCAGTCCGCCCCCCGCAGAACACGCTTTCGCGTCTCCTCGTAAAAGACCTGTCCTGGGACGGTGTAGAGCTGAATCCTTACGCGAAAGCCACGGACTTCGCCCATGTCCACGGGAAGAAAATCAAAAAAGAGCGTCCTGTCGGTCTCGGTGGAGAGGGCGAGCATCTTTCCGCGCTGGGAGTCATCAAGATTTTCATAGATGAAACGGATGTTGGTGGTTTTGCCGCAAAGCCCCGGGCCGTAGTAAACGATCTTGGCCGTCATCTCCCTCTTTACGGGATTCAACACCA
>JBBIMN010000277.1:0-1738 GCA_037444385.1 Acidobacteriota bacterium
GACTGAGAGTAGAGCCTGCTTGAGAAAATCGCGGTGGCGGCGTGGGCGGCCAGCAGCGAGAAAAGTTCGTAATCCACCGCCGTGAAAGCGTCCTTCTGGACCAGAAGTCTGTGGATGTTGATGACGCCGATGACGTTCTCCTTTATCTTAAGGGGAATGCAGGCCAGCGGATGCAAAAAATCCACTTTGTAGCCGCTGCCAGCCTGATTGATATAGTAGGACTCGCCGGTCTTCACAACGCCGCCGATGATTCCGTCGCCTATGTGGACGCGGGGAAATTTGAAGTCGTCGTCGTAACCTTCGTGGGCCAAAACACCGAGGTCGTTCGTCTTCTCGTCCAAAAGCATGATCGAGAAAATCTCGGCCCCGATCAGGTTGATGATGATCTCCATGACGATATGAAGGACTTCCTGGAAATCAAGCGTCGAATGGAGCTGGTAGGAGGCGACGTAGAGGTTGGCCAGGTTGTTGTTCTGTTCCTCCACCTCGACGTAGCGTTGGGCAAAATCCTTGTTCTCGGCTTCAACGTTCTGGTAGCGCCGCTCGATCTCCGCTTTCTGTGCCTCAAGCTGTTCAACCTTCTTCTTGAACAGCGCAACTTCTTGAGACAGAAGGGGGTCGCTGGAGGGCTGCCCCTGCAAATTCGCCACCTGGTACCTGAGGCGCTCATTCTCCTTCAGGACTTCCTGCATGAAGTCTTTCTGCTGGTTGACCATCTGAAGGAACTCTTGGCTCTTTCGGAAAAGATCGCTATGGTCGTCCACCCTCTGCCTCCGGGTAATACTACTTTAACATAGGTGAGACCGCAACGCAATCAGCCTGCCGCGGCCAGGCCGTAACGGCCCATAAGCGGCGGAATCTCCCTAAGGGGAACGACGTAGTCCGCGAGGCCCGCTTCAACCACTACGCGGGGCATGCCGTAAATGACCGCCGTCTCCTGGGACTCGGCAATGATCTTGCCTCCGGCGGCCTTCACTTCGCGGACACCCTGGAGGCCATCGTCTCCCATGCCGGTAAGCACTACGGCAAGGCAATGGCTGCCGTAGGTTTTGGCCATGGCGGAAAAGAGATGGTTCGCGGAGGGGGCTATGTGGTCTGCCTGCTTGCGCTCGGATATGGCCAGGCGGCGGCCGTGTTCATCCGAGCGAATGCCCATCTGGCATCCGCCTGGCGCCACGTATACTTCGCCTGGAACCAGAAGGTCGCCGTCCACCGCCTCCCTGGCCACTCTTCCTACCAGGCTGGAGAGCCGGTCGGCGAAAAGGCGGGTGAATATCGGGGGCATGTGCTGGCAAATAAGGATAGGGGAGACCAACTCCTTGGGAACGGCCGAGAGGACTTGCTGCACCGCTGGGGGGCCTCCGGTAGAGGCTGCAATAGCGATAACCTCGGCCGTGCGCTCTCCTCTGGCCACTGGCAGGGGGATGGGGGGCGGCAAGAGCGGCGCTTGGTTCACTCGCTCCTGAATCTTCTCGAACCGCAGTTGCGGAATCGAGAGGACCTTGGTTACCAGCTCCTCTTCAATTGCCCGGAGCCGGGGAGACGCCGTGCGGGAGGGTTTGACGACGAAATCAACCGCGCCGAGGTCCAGCGCCTTGAAAACCGACCGGTTGCTTTCCCTGGAGGAGACCACGAGCACCGGCATCGGCCTGTTGGCCATCAGCCAGCGAAGGACGGCGAAGCCGTCCATGCGAGGCATTTCCAGATCAAGCGTAAGAACGTCCGGGTTCAACTGGAC
>JBBIMN010000277.1:1748-3141 GCA_037444385.1 Acidobacteriota bacterium
ATTTTCCGAAGCGCGTCCTCCCCGTCGAAGGCCTTTCCCACCACCTCGATGTTTGGGCTGGACTCAAGAATTTCCGAGATGACCTTTCTGTTGAAGGGCGAGTCGTCAACGACGAGGACGCGGATTTTACTCATGGCCCATCCTCCTTGACGTACACGAGGTCCGTCGGGAGGTGCACCAGCTTGAACTTGTCCGTGACCGAGATGAGGCTCTCCGAATGGCCGAGGAGCAGATAGCCTTTGGGCTTGATTCTGTCGTAAAAGCGCTCCACGACCTTTGCCTTCACTTCAAGATCGAAATAGATGATGACGTTTCGGCAGAATATCACGTCGAAGGGGGCTAGTATGCTGTACCTCTCGAGTTCAAAAAGATTGAACCTAGAGAAGGTGATGCCATGGCGGAGATCATCCTTAACGCGCCAGTGCCCAGGGCCTGCTTCCGTGAACCATTTTTCCTTGAAGGCCTGGTCCGTCGTGCGAAAGGAATTTTCAGTGTAGACGCCCTCGCGCGCCTTGGCGAGCACGCGGGTATTGATGTCCGTGGCATAAATATCCGTGGCGCCATCATGGGCGCCCCTGGTTTCTTTAAGGAGAATCGCCAGGGAATAGGGCTCTTCGCCGGACGAACAGCCGGCGCTCCAGATTCTTACGCGCCCGGAGCTGGACCGCTCCAGAAGCGCTGGAAGAATGTCGCGCTGAAAGCACCTCAACTGGCGCTCTTCACGCATGAAGTAGGTTTCGTTCGTTGTTACGGCGACGATCAGCGCATCCCATTCGATCGAGCGGTCCGGGTCAAAACGGAGGTACTGGAAATACTCCTCGGAGTTTTCCATCTGCAGCGACGAAAGACGCCCCTCGATGCGCTTTTCGACGAAAAACCTGGAGGTCTCGTTGAAGTGAAGGCCCGTCTGGTCATGGATGAGCCCGCAGAACCTGCGGTAAAGGTCATCGCTCATCATGGGCGCCGAGGCGCCCGGGGCAAGAATGCTCATGGCCTCAGGAGTTCTCCAGATGCTTCAGTATCTCAATAAGGACGAGCTTCGTCTGGAAGTCCACTGACTGCGCTTCTTGTTCGATCAGGGGCACGTAAGATTTTCCAAGCGAGGTGAAGAATTCGAAGGCGGCGTCCTTCATGTTCTGGTCCGTAAGATAATGCAAAAGCCTCGGGACCGCTTCGATCGCCTTGAGATTCGTCAGCGCCTGCACAATGGTCTGCTTGACAAGAAGGTCCTGGTCGCGCTCCAGCTCTCTAAGCAGCGCCGGGATAAAGCGCCTGTCTCCGAGGGAACCCATCAACTGGATGGCCGCGGCGCGAATCTCCCAGTGGTGGTCTCGCAAAGCGCCGACCAGCGCCTGGTGGCCCTCGGGACGGCCGGAACGGCCGACCGCGGCCA
>JBBIMN010000278.1:0-3134 GCA_037444385.1 Acidobacteriota bacterium
ACCCCAAGCTCGATCCCTTTTCCGCCGGAGTACGCCGTGCGCTTGCCCACCCTACACCCCCACCCGCATCCAGCGCGCGAAGACAAGCGGCGCGCTGTATAAAAAGCCGCCTCGGCCTCTCCGCTCTACACCATACCCACTCCGCCTTTTCTTTTCACATCTTCCCTTCGTGCTTGATGGTCTCGCCTTCAGCCATGAAAACCACGTCCTCGGCCAGGTTGGTGCATAGGTCGGCGATGCGTTCGAGCTCTTTCGCGGCAAGAACCACGCTGATGGCGGTCTCCATGTTCGCGCAGTGCGAGCTCTCCTGCTTGAGCACGTCCTGAATGATGTCGTGGAGCAGCCCGTCGGCTTCGTCATCGCGGGAGACTATATTCTTGGCGAGCGCGGTGTCGCGGGCGACGAAAGCGGTCAGCGCGTCGGAAAGCATTCCAAGCGCCAGGTGGCCCATTCTTTCGATTCGGCCCTTGTACGCCTGCGCTGGCGGGCCCGGCAGGGCCTCGGCGCGCTCGGCCACGTTCAAGGCGTGGTCGCCTATCCGCTCCAGGTCGTTGTTGATCTTCAGCGCCATGAAGACCGTCCTAAGGTCGTCGGCCTCCGGCTGGTAGAGCGCCAGAATCCGCAAGCACTTCGCGTCGTGCACGTTCTCCATGCGGTTAATGCGCCTGTCCTTTTCGCGAAGCCTCACGGCGGAATCGGGGCCAGGGCTCGCGAAGGCCTGGATGGCCATGTTCAGCATCACGCCCACCTCGTCGGCCATGGCCACCAACGATTCCATCAGGTTTCGGATCTCTTCCCGTTCCTTGCTCATGTCTCGCTCCGTTCGGCGGCTGTCAGCTATCAGCTGCTGGCTGTCAGCTAATAGCTAATGCGGTCTCTACCCACGCCCTCCTGAACCCGTTTCGCCAATAGCCAGGAGCTTCCTTCTCTATCCAAACCGGCCGGTGAGGTAGTCGCGCGTCCTTGCCTCACGGGGTTTCGTGAATATCCGTTCTGTTTCTCCGAATTCGACCAGCTCGCCGAGGTACATGAAGGCGGTGTAGCCGGAAACCCGCGCCGCCTGCTGCATGTTGTGGGTGACGATGACGATCGTATACCGCTCCTTCAACTGGTCCACCAGCTCCTCGATGCGCGAAGTGGCGATCGGGTCGAGGGCCGAAGCCGGCTCGTCCATGAGGACGACCTCCGGCTCGACGGCGATCGCCCTGGCGATGCAGAGCCGCTGCTGCTGGCCGCCCGAAAGGCTCATGCCGGAGTGGTTAAGCTGGTCCTTGACTTCGTCCCAGAGCGCCGCCCGCCGCAAGGCGATCTCGATCCGCTCCCTCAGCACCGACTTGGGGAGCTTCTCGTAGAGCCTGATCCCGAAGGCGATGTTGTCGTAGATCGTCATCGGGAAGGGCGTCGGCTTCTGGAAGACCATCCCGACGCGCGCCCTCAACGATGTAACGTCCACTTCGGAGCCGATGATGTTCTGGCCGTCCAGAAGGACTTCGCCCTCGGCGCGGTGGCCGCGGTAAAGCTCGTACATGCGGTTGAAAGTCCTCAAGAGCGTCGTCTTGCCGCAGCCCGAGGGGCCGATGATCGAGGTGACCTCGTTGGCGTAGATTGGGAGCGAGACGTTCTTCAAGGCGTGGTGCCCGTTGTAGAAGAAATCGAGGCCTTTGACCTCGATGCGCACCGCCCGGGCGCCTGGGACAACCTTCTCGGCGGGGGCCGGTTCCTCCGCCGGTTTCATCTCGGCGGCGTTTTCAGGGCTCATATCTTGATCCTCCCTACCACTATTCTAGCCAGAATCGTCGCCAACAGCACGCCGAGGGTGATGAGCAGGGCGGCGCCCCACGCGAGGCTCCGCCAGTCGTCGTACGGCGACATGGCGTAGTTGAAAAGGGTGACGTTCAAGCTGGCGACCGGCTTCATCATGCTGGGGCTCCAGAAGGGCGAATTGAGCGATGTGAAGAGGAGCGGGGCCGTCTCGCCGCTGACGCGGGCGACCGCCAGCAGGATGCCCGTCGTCATGCCCGCAAGCGCGCGGCGGTAGCAGATCTGTAAAACCACTCGCCAGTAGGGCGCGCCCAGAGCCAGGGCCGCCTCCCTCAGCGAATCGGGGACGAGCAGAAGGATCTCCTCGGTCGTACGGATGACCACCGGCACCATGATGATGGCCAGCGCGACCGAGCCCGCAAGGCCCGAGAAGCCGTGCATCGGCATGACCACGATGGCGTAGACGAAGACGCCGACCACGATGCTGGGAGCGCTCACCAGCACGTCGGCGACGAACCGGACCGTCTTGGCCAGCGCGCTCTTCCGACCGAACTCGGCCAAGTAGGTTCCGGCGAGAACGCCGGCGGGGACGCCGATCGCCGTCGCCAGCGCGGTGATCATGAGCGTCCCGATGATGGCGTTGGCGAGGCCCCCGCCGGGCGTTCCGGGCGGCGCGGGGAGCTTCGTGAAGAAGTCCCAGTTGACCGCGGGCACCCCTCTGCGCAACAGCTCCGCCAGGATCCAGAAGAGCCAGACGAGGCCCAGGAGCGCGCTGAGGAAGGCCGCGGCGTGCATCATCGCGTTGTAGAGGCGGCGCCTGAGGTAGAGCCACTTCGGCCGGGCCATGGTCACTTTCCCTTTATGCGGGCTTCGATCCGCCACAAGAGAAACTTCGCCGTAGCCAGGATCACCGTCGTGATCAGAAAGAGCACGAAGCCCATCTCGATGAGGCTCGACACGTGCATATCGCTGACCGCTTCGGAAAATTCGTTGGCCAGCGTGGAAGCGATGGTGCATCCGGGCGCCAGCAGGGAGGCCGAAATCTGGTGCGTGTTCCCTATGACGAAGGTGACCGCCATCGTCTCGCCCAGAGCCCGCCCCAGGCCGAGGAAGATCGCCCCGATGATGCCGGCCCTCGTCTGAGGAATGACCACGCTTCGGACCATCTCCCAGGTCGTTGCCCCGACGCCGTAGGCCGACTCCTTCGACATGGCGGGCACGAGGCTGAAGAGGTCCCGCATCACGGACGCTATGAACGGCAGGATCATCACGGCGAGGATCAGCGCTGTCGGCAGCATTCCGATCCCCAGGGGCGGCCCGGCGAAGAGCGGCGTGCCCCCGCCGATCTTCTTCAAGAGCGGCTCGACGTGCTT
>JBBIMN010000279.1:0-3133 GCA_037444385.1 Acidobacteriota bacterium
TAGTACTTGTCCTGGAAGGGGATGAGGAACGCGAGCGCGTTCAGGCTTCCGTCTATTTTCGGAAAGAGGTCGGCCTTGGAGACGCTAAGCGAGTCCACGAGCCCGGCCAAGAAAAGGTTGACCTGCACCTTTTTCTTATGCCAGTCGTAATTGAGATAATTCACCCCGATTAGCGGAATCGGGTAGTCAAGGCTGCCGTCGTAATAGGCGCCGCCCACGGCCAGCCACTTGCTTGTTTTCGGCTCCATCTGGAGCGCCCTTGTCCCGTCAGGTTTCTTTACCAGATAGCGAGGCCCTTTCTGGGTGTCCTGGAGCATCGGCCTGTCGCCAGCTTCGGCTTTGGCAAGTTCATCTCTGAAACTTTGGGCGTTGATGCGCACATTCGAGAAGACTATCCTGCGCTCCGCCACCACGCTCTGGCCGGCGACGGTGAAAATCTGCTGGCCCGTCACGTTCACCAGAAGTTGAAAGTTACGGCCCTGGGTGGTGGCCACCGGCTCGTAGTTGTCCGTTTCATCATTGCTGACCTGGGGCGATTGCAGCCCGGTCTGGCGGACGGACATCCGTATCTTCGTGTAGCTCTTCTTGTCAATCCAAACCTTGCCTTCGTAAAGGCTGCCCTTTGCTTCAGGCAGGGGAATAAAGGCGACAAGGTAACAATCGTGGCCGTTCACCGTCTCGTCTCGGAGGTATTTGTAGGAATAATCGCGGCCCAGCGTGAGGGCGAGCGGGAGCGTGTTGACCTTCTCCGGCTCGATCACGGGCAGCTCTGGTATGGTTTTTCCTTTCCATGCCACGCCGTTGACCAGAAGCTGGTTCTGCACCCATCGCCCCCCCACGCCTTTCTCGAAGAAAAAAGTATTCCTGAATGTCACGTCCAGGCTTCCAGTGGAGCCGGGCAGCTTGAAGTGATAGTCAACCTGAGCATTCGCAACGTAGTTGTCGCAGAGGACTTCCTCGGCCTCCTGTACAGCTTGGTAGCGGGCAAGAATGAGTTCGACCGGGATTCGGTATTCCCCGGACACCGTAATAGGGGCTTCTCCCGTCAAGCTCGATTTTTGCCACGACAATAGGATTAAAACAGGTGTCCCCTGCCACGGAACCTTCAGGGTGCTCTTCTTGTTCTTTTGGTCAACTTCAACTTGCAGCTTGGTTTCCGGGCATGACGGCAGGGCGTACGCCTTGGCTTCGGCTATATTAGCCGCTGGCATTACCACGTCGAGGATGCCCTTTTCAGATCCCTGGCGGTTTGCCACCAACAGGAGGCCCTGAATGAACGTGTTGGCGTCGAGAAAGTTCAGCACGCCGATATCCGGGCGGTACTTCCCGCCGGACCAGATCCCGGATGCTTCAGTGGCCACACCAATCCCCGTTCTCGGCGTCAGGAGGGGACGAAGATAACCAAGTCCATCCCATACTTCATTGAGGCGCGGCGTCGAGACGTCAACGGCGCCAGCCCCGGCGCTCAGGGCCGCCAGCGAGAGCACTTGAGCGCCCATGGGCGTTTGAACCTCTGGCAGGTGTACCCACAGAGGCGCGCCCGGGTGGTATTTTTGGAGGAAATCAACGAGGTCGCGGGAGGGTTCGCCGGAGGAGTTGACGGTCGCAGTGCTGTAGCCGTCCACGTAGGCGCGCAACTCGCGCGAGTAAAGCGGTTCAAGCAGGGGAAGCGATGTTTCGTCAAGCTCGCCGAGAAGGATTTGGCACTTGCCCGCTCCGCGTAGCGCGCTCGACAGCCGCTTGATCACCAGAGCGAGTTGGCCTGGGTCGCTCAAGAGTGCTTTCGAGAATGTCTCCTGGTGCAGCGAAAGGCCAAGAACATCAGCCGCCGGGGCCGCGTGTTCCGAGAGCGCCACGAGGTAAGATAGCGAAGCCTCATCCTCCGGCCCGGCAGGGAGTTCAGTGGTTACGGCCAAGAGCACGCCCTCTTTCAGAGCTGCTGTGGCGGTCGCAGTCAAGGCGGGCCAATCCGGGGCGGTCGCCCAGGAAGATGGTATGGCCAGAGTCAAAGAGAGCGGGTTCGCCTCGCTTGAGGGCGCTGTTTTCAGAACGGCTTCCAGGCGCGGCCACTGTTCAGGCGGAACACGCAGGCCAAAACGCATGTCCTGTTTGGTCTTCTGGGCCATAGGCGCTATGCCTAGCAAGGCTGCGGCAAGGGCGATTAGAAGAAACCGTCTCACGGCCATGGGCTCTCCTCCCTGGTTTGGATTCTACATCTGCTAAGGCCATGTGCCAAACGTGACACCGCAGCTCAAACGGGGCGTACCATATAGCCCCGCCCCATCTTCTGCTTGCAGGAACCGTGCGCTTAAGAAAACTCGGGGCGCCCTGAGATTCCCAGGCGGCTTGAGGTCTTCCGGCCAAGTTCGGGGGCCGCTGAAGCGGCGCCCTTGCAACGAAATTACTCGCCGTCGTCGCCTATGGCGTCAACCGGGCAGGAGGCCTTTGCGTCCGCGCAGGCCTGCTCCTCCTCCGGAGTCTCTGGCTGTTTAGTGACGCTGGCGTGACTTCCGTCCTCGACCATCGCGAAGTGGTCTGGAGCTATTGACATGCAAGAATCGCACGCGATGCAGTTTTCATCCACGAACCATTTGCCTGGAACGTTTTCTGGAACCTTCAGGGTGCTGTCAGCCATAGTCCAAAACCTCCTTGAGTGTCATCTGTGACTTCATGGCCGCATCCTAGCAGGAGCGGCCCCCCTCCAAAAAGAGTGAGACTATACCGTCCAGATGAGCCAAAGTCAAGGCTCGGGGTTACGCTTTCGCCGGATTGGGGCGGCCGCCCCAGTATAGTCAGGGTTCTTCGCGAAACCCCTTAGCATGGCAATTTCAGCGGGCCAAAGCGCTGAATCGGGCGTTTCCAGAATGAGGGGAATGCCCTCTAACCGCCGGTCTGAAGCCAACAGCTTAAAAGCCCCAACGCCTATGGTCCCTTTTCCAAGGCTCTGGTGGCGGTCCACACGGCTGCCGAATTCGGATTTGCAATCGTTCAGATGCATGGCCTTCAGAAAATGGAAGCCCACGGTGCGGCCGAACTCCGTCATCGTAGCTTCGTAGGCGTCCGCGGTGTGAATATCGTAGCCGGCCGCAAAGAGGTGGCACGCATCCTGTTGCCATCGAGTCCTGGAGGTTTC
>JBBIMN010000280.1:0-3130 GCA_037444385.1 Acidobacteriota bacterium
CCGCGGGATGCAGCGGCGGCCGAATGCCAGCGTATTTCCGGAACGGAGTGCTAAGGCTTCGGCCTCGCTGCTCTCCCATCCCCGCTCCGAAGAGGCCCTTCGCTGGACCGCCAGCATCACCGCCGCCGGAGTAGTAAAAACAGGTTTTTTTCGGCGGGGCACGGCCGTCATCGGAGGCAAGACATCTCTATCGCGGAATTTCGGTTTCTATGACGTGCATCCCGGTTCGTGGTTTAATGTCTATCTGAGGGGTTGTATGGCGAAACCGAAATTCCTTATCAAAACCTGGGGGTGCCAGATGAACGTCCTGGACAGCGACAAGCTCGCCGGGACGCTCCTGGACCTCGGTTACGAGGCCACGGAAGATGAAGGCGAAGCGGAAGTGATCCTTCTTAACACCTGTTCGGTGCGTGAAGGCCCGGAGAACAAGGTCTTCACCGAGTTGGGCCGCCTGCGCCCTCTCAAGAAAAGGCAGCTTCGGGTGCTCGGCGTGCTAGGCTGCGTCGCCCAACAGGAACAGGCCGCCATCTTCAACCGCGCCCCTTACGTGGACCTCGTGATGGGCCCCAGGTCCATCCTGCATCTGCCGGAACTTTTGGAACAGGCCCGTTACCAAAAAGCCCTGGAGACCGAGTTTCGCGACGACTCCATCCTCTACCCCGGCCAGAAGATTCACCGCAGCCACCCAGTCAAGGCCTTCGTCACCATCATGGAGGGGTGCAACAAGAAGTGCGCTTACTGTATCGTGCCTTTCACGCGCGGCAAGGAGATATACCGGCCTCTTGAAGGCATCCTGGCCGAGGTCAGGCAGGCGGTCCGCGCCGGCTTTGCCGAAATAGAACTTTTGGGCCAGAACGTCAATTGCTGGAAGGAGGGGCGAGCGAGGCGTTTTCCCCAATTGCTTGCCGCGGTTAGCGACATTGATGGCGTCAGGCGGCTGCGCTTTACCACGAGCCATCCGCGCCACTTCCCTTTGGAGGCGGCCGATCTCATGGCCGGGCGGCCCCACATCTGCCGCTACCTCCATCTGCCGCTGCAAGCCGGTTCAAACAAGATACTGAGAGCAATGAAGCGCCAGTACGACAACGAGTGGTACCTCAATTTGGTTCGCGAGATTCGCCAAAGGGTGCCTGCCATCGCTCTCTCGACGGACATCATCGTGGGATTTCCGGGTGAGACCGAGGAGGACTTCCAGCAGACGCTCGATGTAGTCCGCCAGGTTGAGTACGACGCCATCTTTTCCTTCCGCTATTCGCCAAGACCTGGCACACCCGCCGCCGGCCTCAAGCCAGTACCGGAAGAGGCCGCCCGCGAGCGGCACCAGCGGCTTATCGCCACTCAACTTCCTATCCAAGCGCGGCGCTTCAAGAGATTCGCCGGCAAATCTCTTGAAGTGCTTGTGGAGGGCCGCAGCAAGCGCGGTTCCGAATGGATGGGGCGCTCGGACGAGAACAAAGTGGTGAACTTCACAGCCGTCCGTGCGCCCCAAACCAATACATTCGTACAGGTTGAAATCACGCGGGCCTGTACCAATTCGCTCGTCGGGAGGATGGCGGAATGATGGCCGCGCCTCCCCGCTTGCGGCCAGCGTTTTCGCGGGCTACAATGCACCCATGCTGAAACGCCTTCTGCGCCGCCCAGCCGACCCGGCGCTCCGAAAAGTCGTGATTGCCCTCCTTTGCCTCGTGCTGGTCTACGTCATAGGTACGGTTGGCTACATGGTGATGGAGGGATGGGACTTCACCGACGCTTCCTACATGACCATCATCACCGTGGCCACTGTGGGTTACGGCGAGGTTCACGTCCTGGACCCACAAGGCAGGTGGTTTACGATCGCCCTCATCCTCGGCGGCATGGGCACCCTGGTCTACGGCGCCACGAACCTGACCGCCTTCGTCGTGGAAGGCGATTTAAGAAACCTGCTAAGGAGAAGCCAGATGGACAAGCGCATAGAAAAACTCTCCGGCCATATCATCCTTTGCGGCGCGGGTCGCGTCGGCCGAAACATAGCCGAGGAAATATCGCGGATGGGGAAGGACTTGGTAGTGGTGGACACAGAACCAGAGCACCTGGCCCACCTGGAGCACCTGCCCTGCGCTCCAATGTTCGTCGTTGGCAACGCCACGGACGACCGTGTGCTAGATCAGGCCGGCATCACCAAGGCGAGCGGCTTTATCGCCGCGCTCGCGACGGACAGCGACAACCTCTACGTGGTGCTCTCGGCAAGACACATGAACCCAACGCTGCGCATTATCGCCCGAGTCAACGAGGAAGAGGTGACTCCCAAAATGCTTCGCGCCGGGGCCAACAAGGCGATCTGCCCATCCCACATTGGAGGGCTTCGCATGGCCTCCGAGCTTGTGCGCCCCGACGTGGTGGACTTCCTCGACAACATGATGCGGGAAAAGGACGGCCGCCTGAGAGTTTCCGAAGCGAAGGTCACCGAATCAGGTTCGCTCGCCGGCAAGACGCTGGCCGAATCGCACATTCCCAAGAAAACCGGTTGCGTGGTCGTCGCTCTCAAAAGGCCTTCCGGGGAATTCGCCTTCAACCCCCAGGCGAGCGAACGTCTGGTCTCCGGAGACATCCTAATCGT
Organism: Acidobacteriota bacterium; assembly: GCA_037444385.1. GTDB lineage: Bacteria > Acidobacteriota > UBA4820 > UBA4820 > DSQY01 > JAEMPZ01. The sequence goes on from JBBIMN010000280.1 coordinate 2,597, forward strand.
CATCGGCGAGGTCGAGCAGGTGAACATTCTCTCCAAGCTGGCCGGAGAGTAATGCCTGTTGGGATTTATCAGATGCGGACTGTCAGGGGAAAGGCAGCATCTGGCTTTACGCTGCGGGGCTATCAATGGCTGATTGCCCTCGCACTTTGATGCATGGCGGCCTTCAGCCTTTGACGCTGTTGTGGATTATCAAGCATGCAGGATGATGGACTCTCAGCGAAAGACCGCGTCTTCACGTTAATAGCCCGTGGCCTGCCAGAATGCCCCATCCAGGCTGGCTTCGCAGAGCCGCTACGAGGGAAGACGACAGCGGCATGAAGAGTTTGGCATGATGGGAGATCAGTAGTGGGCGATAGAGGGGAACCTACCAGCTTTATGAATGAGACGGGGCCTTCGGGGCAAGGCGCGGGCTCGCCTCTTCTGGAAGGGACCCTCTTCGCGGGCCGGTACCGCATCGGTTCTCTATTGGGCACTGGCGCGACGTCGGCTGTCTACCGCGCATTTGACGCGGCCACGCAGGTCGAAGTGGCCCTC
>JBBIMN010000281.1:0-858 GCA_037444385.1 Acidobacteriota bacterium
GCACCCAGTATGTAGATGTCACAATAATAATGGATAGCCTGCTGCGGGCTGTTGGTTGCAAGGCCGGGCCGGAGAAACACAAACGCCCGCGCCGGGATTCGCGGAGCGGGCGTTTTGGAAATTCTTGAAGAACCCTACTTGACCTTCACGAACACGACGGCCAGCGTGAAGAGCGCCAGCGTCTCGATAAACACCAAGCCGAGAATCATCGCCGTTTGAATCGCTCCAGCAGCTCCCGGATTCCTGGCCATACCTTCACAAGCCGAAGACGCAACCTTGGATTGACCAAGAGCTCCGCCAAACGCCGCCAAGGCCATGCCGAACGCAGCTGCGATATACAAATGGCCTTTTTCGCTGCCGCCGGCGGCTTCGGCACCTTGGGCAAATGCGGCCGGGGCCAAGAGCAGTGCGGTCACCAGAGCTGTAGAGATACCTGCAAGTTTCTTCATACTGCCTCCTTTGAATTGCCGCCAGGAGGTGGTTCCCGGATCTACGCCCAACAACCGGTCTCACGCTGGAACGGCACAACCCAGTCCAATCAGTGGCCCTCGGAAACGGCGGTTCCGATGTAGATCGAGGGAAGGACCGTGAAAATATAGGCCTGAATGATGGAGACGAAAATGTGCAAGGCGACGAACAGCATGGGAATCAATGCGGCCAAAATCCCGAAAGGGACCGCCAGGATGGCGGACTTTTCCGCGGCCCATGCGCATGGTTGAAGCAGCAATCCCAAAAAGATCACATAGATCAGATCGCTGGCAAAGATGTTGGCCCAAAGACGAACCGTGAGGGAGAGCAGGCGCGCCGAGGTGCTGATGAGTTCGAGGTTGATGCTGGCCTTGGCGAGCGCCTGGAACA
>JBBIMN010000281.1:868-3109 GCA_037444385.1 Acidobacteriota bacterium
AAATGTTTGGTGTAGCCAATGGGGCCGTGGTGCCGCAGACCCTGCCAGTTAAAGTACAGAAACGTGAGCATGGCGCAAGCGAGGGGCACAACGGAAAAACCCGTGGGAGAACGGAACGCGGGAACAACGCCAAGAAGATTGGCCAGCAATATGAATATGGAGATCGAGCCGGTGAAGGCAATAAATTTACCGGCACCGTGGCCTGCGTTCACTTCCAAGACATCCTTGATGCCAAAACCCAGCCGGTTCGTCAGCAGCCCCTCAGCCACCTGTTGTATGGCTCCCGGACGCTCCACGGAGAGGCGCGAGCGCAAAATCAGGACCAGCAGGGTTGCGAGAAGCAGAACCATGAATGACATCACGACGTAGTCAGGTATCGGAGTGTCGTAGTTTTCGGGCTGGATATGAAGAGCGTGAAGAAGCTGAAGAGCGAAAGATCCGAAGATTCGATTCACAAATTGAGTCAAAAGACTTACTTGTTCTTCCATGTATCAGTCCACCAAACAGGCCACAAGAGTAGCTGCTCCCAACGCGAATAAACCAACTATCATGCTCAAAATGGGCACCCTTAGATACTTAAAGATAACATACACGGCGAAAGCGATCAACGCATACCGAAACATCGCCAAGAAATAGCTGCCGACCGGCACTTGCACTTTTTGCTGGCTTGACTGAGCCGTGGCCGCTGCCGCCAAGGCGCCTACACCCTGCTTCAGCCAGCGAAAGTTCAGCCATGCGAGAAAGTCCCCGATACCGACGCCAAGTGCCCACATCCAGTCATAAGCAAATCCGACGGTTATTGCGGCGGCGAGGCCAATGGCAAGCGTCATCTCGGCGATGAGGCTCTCAAGGTTCTGGAAGCGCGGACGGTTAGCTGCTGCTTCTCCCATCACTTCCCTTTTTGATGCGGCCAAGGACGTCGCGCAAGCCCGCGACAAACCCGAGTCCGCCGATCACCAGCATCAACACTGGCGCCGTGTGCAACCAGCGGTCGAGGGCATATCCAATCAATCCGCCGACAATCACAGCGGAAACAATGACAAAGGGCAACTCCATGGCCATGGCAAACTGCTGAGAGAAACCCTTGGACTGCTGCTGCGCAGGTGTCAGTTTCTTGTCCTTGGAGTCGTTATTGTCCGAAGGCATAGCGGGCCAGCCGGGTGAACGGCTCAGGATACAACCCCGCAGCCAATGTTACAAACAGGGCGGCACCAAGCGCGATGGCCTGTGCGCTGCTCAGGTGAGGAACCGGGGCATCGCCGGGCTTCTTCATCCAGGCATGGACGACGACGCGGAAGTAGTAGTAAAGCGCTGGAACGATATACAGTGCGGCGAAGACGGCAAGGACCGGATGATGGGTTTCGATGAGCGCCTGGAAAATAAAATACTTGCCCAGGAAGCCGGCGGTGGGGGGAATGCCGGCGAGCGAGAGCATGAAAATAAGGAGCAGAAGAGCGGCGGCGGGGCTGCGCTGGTAGAGGCCGTCGAGGTCTTCGAGGTTGTCGCCGATCAGGCCGCGCTGGCGCATGACGATAACCACCGCGAAGGCCCCAATGGTCATGAAGCCGTAAGCGATGAGGTAGTAGATCATGCCCGTGAGGCCGGTGGAATTGCCGGCGACGAGGCCGAGAAGAATGTAACCGACATGGGAGATGGAGGAGTAGGCGAGGAGGCGCTTCACGTTGGTCTGGGTGAGGGCGGCAAGATTGCCCCAAGTGAGCGAGGCGATCGCGACGCCACCGACGAGATAGAGCCAGGTGGCCTGGGAGCCTCCAAAAACGCTGGTCATAAGCCGTAGGAGCAGGGCAAAGCTGGCGGTCTTCGAGGCAACGCTGACGTAGGCGGTGATGGGCGTAGGTGCGCCTTCGTAGACGTCCGGCGCCCACTGGTGAAATGGGACAGCGGCAACCTTGAAGAAAAGACCCGCGGCAACAGTAACGAAGGCGAGAACGACCAGCCAGTCAGTGAATCCTTGGGCGGAAGTGTACTGAAGGCGACGATCCAGCATATCCCCGATCTGGGCGATGTTGGTAGAGGCGCTGGCGCCATAGAGGAGAGAAAAACCGTAGGCGAGGATGCCGGAGCTGAAGGCGCCCAGGAGGAGGTATTTCATCGCGGCTTCGTTGGAGCGCTTGTCGGCACGGAGGAATCCGGCTGGCGCCCGGGCGTGGTGGAGAACACACCCGCCATCTTGCCGAACTCGCCCTCGCCGCCTTCCGCGAGATGGCCGTGCAGGGCACG
>JBBIMN010000282.1:0-3071 GCA_037444385.1 Acidobacteriota bacterium
CTCGTCTTCATCGAGTCACTGTCGCTCTATACGCTTTTGATCATCTTCGTCAAGTTGTAGGTAAGCAGGCTATTAGGCTGTAGGCTGTCAGGCTGTAGGTAGAGCATCTTCTGCTAACAGCCTACAGCCTGTGCCTGTTAATAGTCTGTCTTCCCTAAATGAGCAACAGACCCGTGCCAACAGCGCTGGGGCATCCCGTATTTCTGGACGACGAGTTGTCCGGAGTGGGTGGCTTCGTCAACGCCTCTTTCCCGTCGCACAAAGTCGTTTTAATTACTCAACGCGGGCTCGACAAGACGCTCTCGCCGGCGATTTCGCGCCTTCAGGGCCAATTGCCAGGCTTGTCGGTATTGCTTGCCGGAAGCGGCGAGCGCCACAAGAGCCGCCAAGAAAAACAACTCTTGGAGGACTCGCTCTTCGCGGCGGGTTTCGGCCGTGACACGCTCATTTTGGCATTGGGCGGCGGCACGCTGACGGATCTCTGCGGCTTCACGGCTGGAACCTTCATGAGAGGCGTGCCATGGGTGGCGATTCCTTCCACGCTTCTGGGAATGGTTGACGCGTCGTTGGGAGGCAAGACAGGGGTCAACGTGCCCTCCGGCAAGAACCTCGTGGGGATGTTTTATCCTCCTGCCACCGTTTTTGAATCGCTTGCATTGCTTTCTACGCTCCCTTTGGCCCACTGGCGCAACGGCCTGGCCGAGTGCCTCAAGCACGGCCTTGTGTCCAGCGCGAGCTATTTCTCTTTCGTCGCCGAAACGCCGCTTGCTGTATTTCGCGAAAGCCGGGCCGCGCAAGAGAAGTTGGTCGAGACTTCGGCGCGCATCAAGGGCGCCATCGTTGCAAAGGACCCCTTCGAGAAGAGCGGAGAGCGCCATCTCCTCAACGCCGGCCACACCGTTGGCCACGCCTTGGAACTCCTTTCGGGATGGCGCATCTCCCACGGAAGCGCGGTGGCTTCTGGCCTGTGCTGGGAGGCCGCGGTATCCTGCGCCGAGGGGCGGCTACCTAAAAAGGAGTTGGAGGAGGTCGTAGGCGCCGTCGCTCGCCACGGATTCAAGCCATTGTGGGAACGCTTCTCCGCGAAGGAAACCATCGAGGCCGCGCGAAGCGACAAGAAGAACCGCGGCGGCGAGGTGCGGTACGTCCCTGTTGCATCCATCGGCCGCCCGGCATTGAAAGCGCCCCACACCGCGCCGCTGACGGCCATAAGCCTAGCGTCTGGGCTCCGCCTGCTCAACGGGTGAAACGGGGACGGGGCGACGAGGTACCGGTGTGGCGGTGTGTTCAGAATAACGGAGATGAAAGTTCCGCGAACACCGATGCTCCAAAACCCCGACATCCCGATGCCCCGGCGCGCCGGCCCCCCCGGTACAAAGCTGATATAATCCATCACCGGGCATGGGGTTGCCCCAAAGCTCGCTGGAGAACTCATGGAGTTGCTTTTCGGTGTCCATCCCGTTCTCGAGTGTCTGAGGGCACAACGACGAAATGTTCTAAAGCTGTGGCTATCCAGCACCCAAAGAGCGGAAGAGCTTGAAAAGAAGCTGGGCGCGCCGTTGTCCCCGGTTCCGGAGTTTCTCCCGCGAGAACGCCTGTCCCGCATGGCGGACAATCCGCAGCACCAGGGCGTTTTAGCGGAAGCCGAGCCATATCCTTACGCGCAGATCGAGGATCTGCTTGAGGCAAAAGGCGCCTTCCTGCTGGTTCTGGACGATTTGACCGATCCCCAAAACGTGGGCGCGATCTTACGCAGCGCTTACTGCGCCGGAGTTACCGGAGTAACGCTTCGCAATCACCACGCCGTCAGGATTACGCCGGTGGTCGCAAAAGCCTCCGCGGGCGCCGTGGAGCACTTGAACATCGCGCTGGTTCCTAACCAGCCGTTGGTCCTTGAAAAGGCGGGCAACGCCGGTTTTTTCAGGATAGCGCTCGACATGGGCGGCGCTTCATTGTGGAAGGCGGACATCCCCTGGAACCGTTCCCTGGCGCTCGTTGTCGGAGAGGAGGGAGCCGGGGTCGGAAGGCTGGTGCGGAAGAACTGCGACGCGGCGGTGCGCATTCCAATGAAGGGAGGCCTGGACTCTCTCAACGCTTCCGTCGCCGCCGCGCTGGCCTTATTTGAAATCGCCCGGCGGAGAGAATAAGCAAATAACAGCCCGCTAAATGCTAAACTTTTCTTGCTCTCATTGTTCTTGATCGTGGATGGGGCAAAGGCACATGAGAATGGCCTGGTTTTCCAATCTGCCCAAAGCAGTTCGTATGGCCGTCACCCTGCTTTTGCTCGCCGCGGTCTCTTACGCCGGTTACATCGGCGGAGCAACTGCTTCGCTTTCTCTCTTCTACTTGGCACCCATCACACTTTCAGCCTGGTACGTTGGCCGCGCGGCTGGGCGGCGGCGAGTTCGCTGTTCTCCTGCCCGATACAGAGCCGGAGGAAGCTAGAACCACGGCCTCGCGCCTTTTTGACGCCCTATCAGAAAAGATGCGGCTTGGCTCATGGCCCGTGACCGTGAGCGCCGGTTTGGTGGCCTACTCCGAGCCGCCGGTTTCCATTGACACGGCGCTCAAAGAGGCCGGCGCCGCCATGTACGGCCAAAAAACCAACGGCAAAAACGGAATCGCATACAGGAGATGTCTGTAGCTTCGCCATGCCGGGACACCACCAGGGGATTCTTCTGCTGCCATAAAAGATGCAAGGAGCATAAGCACAACGACCGGAGTGTTATCTCTTACTACCAGTTCCTTTCAATTTCTCCCCATCCGCAAAGCATCTTCACTTGGATTCCCTCGTTACACGAACAGCGAGCTTACGGAGGTCTCCTCGTGAATGCGTTTGATCGCCTCGCCCAAAAGGCTTGCGACAGAAAGCACGTCTATCTTGGAACAGCGAAGGGACTTGTCGCAGATGGGGATTGTGTCGGTGACGAAAATCTTCTCGATCGGAGAGGCGATCAGGCGGTCAATGGCCGGCCCGGAGAGGACCGCATGGGTGGCCGCGGCCCAAACCGCTTTCGCGCCCTTGTCCATGAGCGCCTTGACGCTCTCCGTCAGAGTGCCTGCCGTGTCAA
>JBBIMN010000283.1:0-3069 GCA_037444385.1 Acidobacteriota bacterium
CAGCGGGCAGGTCACTTATTACCTCGGCGGGGCGCCCGTCCCCAACATGAACGTGGCGGTTGACGACGGAAACTCGCACAACTGCGCCCTCGGCGGCTGGCCGCCGACCAACTCCGGCGGCAACTACCAGTTCGATCACCTTCCAATCATGAGTTCGAGGGTCTGGGTCGGGAATCCCCCCACAAATTATTCTCATGGGTCCTACATCAACAAGATATTCCCCGACTATACGCCCGTAACGCCGGTGGCCGGAACGGTGACTCCCGGAATTAATATTCCTCTTTGGACCGTTCGATCTCCCGCGACGGTTCCAAACGGCACGGTCGGCACTCAAGCGGGAAAGATTCACAAGAACAACACCGATGGTTCCTCGGTGACGGCGACGTGGGACGTTACAACGTGTCCTCCCATGGCAAATGAGAACTACAGCCTCCTCGTGGGTGTTGGAAGCACCCTCTCTTCTTACGGGCTGGTTGGCAACCTTTGCAACATAGGAATAACTGGCACTTACACTGGCGCCATGGCACCGGTCCCGAACGGCGAACGATTCATCTGGTTCGTGCTGGTCCACACGGGCGGCGGGGGACAGACCGAAAGCTCGTGGGGCCTGAACAGCGCAAGCCAGGAGCGCAACGGGAGTAACGCTTCAAACCAGTGCCAGAACATTTTCAAGGACACTACACATACATGCCCATGAGTTGATAAGCCGCAAGCGGCCGGCCTTCTGGCCGGCCGCTTGCGGCTTTCAACCCTTCCTACTCAACGATTTTAATTCGGGCTTGGCCGGCAGCCGTTTCTCCAACGATCCAATATTCCTGGCCGTGGGAGCGCATGGCCACGGCGAAGGCGGACTGTTTCTCGCGCGGTATGGCCAATAGAAGGCCGCCGGATGTCTGCGCGTCGGCGGCCATGAGCAGCCGGTGGGCCGGGAATACCGGGGGAAGCTCCAAATGCGGAGCCACGAAATCGCGGTTTGCGTAAGTCCCTCCCGGGACCCATTCGTCATTCGCTAAAGACTCCACCCTTTCCATGAACGGCAGCGCTGAAAAGTGTAGCGTAGCGGAAACCCCGGCCTGTTGGCACATTTCAAGGAGGTGGCCCAACAGCCCAAAGCCTGTCACGTCGGTGCCGGCGGTTATTTCAGCTTCGACCGCCGCTTCCGACGCCGCCCGGTTGAGCTTTGCCATGACTGCCGCCGCCGCCACCAGATCCTTCTCGGATATGGCGGCGTTCTTGAAAGCCGTCGTCAGAATTCCAGTTCCCAGCGGCTTAGTCAGGTAGAGAAAATCCCCCGGCCTCGCGCCGTTCTTGTGAATCATGCGCCCCGGATGGGCGAAACCGACAACGGCCATTCCGTACTTGGGCTCCGCGTCGTCAATCGTATGGCCGCCGACCACCAAACATCCTGCCTCTTTAGCCTTCTCCGCCCCGCCCCTTAAAATCTCCTCCATCTCGTCAAGTCGGTTCTGGCGCGATGGAAAATTTGTAAGATTTAGCGCCAGCGCAGGTTTGCCGCCCATCGCGTAGATATCGGAAAATGCGTTGGCCGCCGCGATCTGCCCGTACATGAACGGGTCGTCCACTACGGGGGTGAAGTAATCAGCGGTGAACAATAGTGCCCTGTCCGCGTCTAGGAGGTACGCGGCGGCGTCCTCCGCCACGTTCGTAGGCGTAAGAAGCCTCTCATTCTCTACTGAAGGCAGCCGGCGGAGAACCTCCGCCAGGTCCAGAGGACTGATTTTACAGGCTCAGCCGCTGCCGTGGCTTAAAGCCGTGAGCCGCCCCACGCGGGGCTTTGGCGGATCGGCCATTTCTTCTCCTTTAAGGCTGTTTCCCCGCAGGCGGAGTTGCCTGCGGGGGTGGCGGCGGAGGAGGAAGCTGTTTGAGAAGATCTCTCGCCAACGGGGCTACGGGGTACTCCCCGCCCAAATCAAGTGCCGCAATGTCATCCGCCGCGGCTTGCTGTAACTGCAAGCGCGCCTCCTCAAGCCTTCCCAGCTCCAAAAGCGCCACGCCTTTTACGTATGCGGCCGAAGCTTGGCGCAGAGGGCCATAAAAGCCGGCCAGCGTCCCATCCAAGGGCGTTAACGCCTCCAAGGGGAGCCCGAGGTTTAGCGCGGCCAGGGCGCAATTGAGACGGCCCGCCAGCCCGCGTGTCGTGTCACCTTCAGAGAGCATGTCCTGGCGAGCCAAAAGCCACAGCCTTCGGTAGCCGAAATCGCTTCCGCCGTAAGGTACGACGGCCGGGGCCTGGCGAAGCGCTAGCGCGATGGTTCGCTCCTGCCCGCCGCGAAGGATTTTGACAAGCACTCTCTCCTTTCCAGAGAAGGCGGACCGCACATCTGAAGGCGTGGCGACCTTCGTCCCGTCAACGGTAAGAACCACGTCCCCAAGCTGGATCTCGTCATCGCCAGATGGCGCGCGAACGGCCATTGGCCCAACCATTCCGCTGAACGAGGAGAAACCGTACTGCCACGCGCCAAGCTCGGGCGCGAAGTCCACGGCCGCCAACGAGCCATCGGCTCCGGAAGCTGAAGCTATCTGGGCCGCGTATTCGTCGAACCCTTTGACGTTTGGCAAAAGCAGCCTAAAGGCCACCTTGAATCCATCGCCTTCGCGCGACATTCTGCCGGCCAGGAGCCCCTGAGCCCGGTAGCGTTCGCAAAGAGTTGCAACTGTGGAGTCAACTTGGCCGGCCTCAACGCCCGGTGCAAAGAATGTGTCAGGGAGCATGGGATTGTTTTCCTGGGCTACGACGCCATTGAAGTTGGCCGCTTTGTTTATAGCGGCGCCAAGCGCGCTCCCGGCCGCATTGATCTGTTCTGGCGTAGTCTCCTGGTCTCGCGTGAGCCCGACCCAAACGATGGTCGGCCGGAGGTTGGCCATGAGGTGAAAAGTTTGTCCGTCCGGGACGGCCACGCGAGCGCGGTATTCACCCACCTGGGCCTTTTGGACGAGCAGATCGTGCTCGCCTATACAAAAATCCTCGATCACAAGCGGGGTCTTGCCCTCGGCCTTTCCGTCCAGCGTGACATCCGCTCCCTGTGGCGTTGAATCGAGGCTGAAGGC
>JBBIMN010000284.1:0-3048 GCA_037444385.1 Acidobacteriota bacterium
GCCGGGAAAAAGGAACCCGGCCGCCAGAGCCGTTCTCATGGCATCAACCTGAATTGGCAGCGGTTTCATTTCGGAACGGGACTTCAGTTCAAATAGAGCTTTGATCCCTGTGCGGTCAAAAGCGCTGGCCGCCAAGCCGTACACCGTCTCCGTGGGAACCGCCAACACCTTTCCCGCCCTAAGATGAGCGGCCGCCACCGGAAGCCAGTTTTCGCCAGGGTCCGCGCGCAGCAGCCGCGGGCTCATGGTCTCTTGGAGCGCTTGATGGATGCGTCGGCCTCTAGAACCTTCCGGCGCTGATCCTGCCGCTGGAGCCTGAGCTTGTCGCCCAGTTCGGGATGGGCGCCGCGCAGAATCTCGGCGGCCAGGTGGCCGGCGTTGGCGGCGCCGTTGATTGCCACGGCTGCCACCGGCAAGCCGGGAGGCATCATGACGGTGGAGTAAAGTGCGTCAATGCCGTTTAACGGCCCCGATGCCACTGGAATGCCAATGACCGGCAAAATAGTCTGCGCGGCCGCCGCGCCGGCCAGGTGGGCCGCCATGCCCGCGGCGGCGATGATTACCTCCATGCCTCGCGATTCGGCCTCCTTCAGATATGCCGCGGTTTCGTCCGGGGTTCTGTGCGCCGAGAGAACCCTCGTCTCATACGGAATGCCGTAACCCTCAAGCACCTCTTCGCACGGCGCGACCAACTGAGCGTCGGAACCGCTCCCCATTATCACCGCCACCAAAGGCCCCGCTTCCTTCGCCATGAACGCCTCCCCTTTTCGCGGGGCAGACAAGCCCGCCTCTATATTGCCCATTCTTCCACACGACATCTCAATGTTCAAGACCCTTGACATCGGGGCATGAATGTGCGAATAAAGGTATCTCGGAGGCGGACGTGGAGGGACACGGTTCCTGCGAAGAACTCTTTGAGGGCCTTTCAGGGTTAGCCGACGGTGGCGAACTGGATGCGCGCTGCCGCGAGGCGCTGGAACACTGTAAGGAGTGCGAGCCCTGCAAGAAATACCTTGAGTCGCTTAAGGCCACCAAGGAAACTCTGGCCTCCATTGGCAAGGCGTCGGAGCTCGATTCAAACGAGACCAGGCGTTTGTTGGACGAGTGCCGCACGGCTCTTCAATCCCGCATGAACGCGAAAGGCGGAGCGGAGTCCGCTTCTTGATTGAACCGCTCGGCGATTCGGCGGATTCGCCTTCCAAGTATTCTCAAGTCAAGGACGGTTTCAGGCCACTCGTTGCCGCGGCGCTTTTGGCTATAGCCGCGTTTCTCATGGCCTTGGGCGGCATTGTCATCACGCGCTTCGGCCTGAAACTCTGGGCCGTCGTCCCGTTTCAGGCGCTGGCGCTTCTGGCCCCGGCTCTTTTCCTGTTTCGCGGCGCCGGCGCACTTCGGCGAGCCTATCCCTTTTTGCCCGTGCGGCGCGCCGCCTTGTGGCCGTCGGCGCTTCTCATCGCCGGCGCGTCCTTGGCGGCCCTCGGCGTGGCGATGGCGGAAAGCTTCTGGATAGGCGAAGGGCCGCTGCAGCGCAACCTTCACGAAGGGTTGCTCCAATACTCGTTGCCTGGCCGCCTTATGTTGTTCGCATTGGCGCCAGCGCTCCTTGAAGAGGCCTTTTTTCGCGGGGTTCTCTTGGCTTGCCTTCGCTCGTGGGGCCGCTGGAGGGCCTGCGCGGCAAGCGCCCTCCTTTTTGCCGGTTTCCACCTCAACCCCGAGCAAATGGTTCCCGTGTTTATCCTGGGAGCCGCCCTGGCCCTGGCAACATGGGAAACAGGCTCCCTCTGGCCCGCAATAACCGGCCACGCGCTGCATAACACGCTGGTCCTGCTGCTTTTGGAACTGCCCGCCGAACCGGGCGGCCAAGCGGCCCCTTTGGGCATCGCCCTCTTTGTCATCGCCTTGGGGCTCGGATTGGGCTTCGGCGGCGGCGGAAGACTGATTTCGCTGAGGCAAGAAAAATATTTCCCGTAATGCTATAGTTATATGACTTAGCGGGAGAAACCGGTCTTTTCCCGCGGAGGAGTTCGGATTGTCGGACATTTTGCAAGTGCGCTCCTTTCTCGTCGGCCCGCTTGAGAACAACACCTATCTGGTGTGGGACCCAGGGGCCAAAGAGGCCGTCCTTGTTGATCCCGGCTTGGGAAGCGAAGCGGCAAAGGATGTTATATTGTCTCAAGGCCTCCAACTGACGGCTATACTTAACACCCACGGCCACTTCGACCACGCCAGCAACAACGGCTTGTTCGCCCGGGCCTTCGGCTGCCCCGTCTTCATCCACGAGGCCGATGTGCCGCTTTTGGCCGGAATGGCCGAACACGCCGCCATGTTCGGGTTTCAAGCGGAGCCAAGTCCAAAACCGGCGGGTTTTCTGCAAGATGGCGGCAAGGTGCCGGTTGGCGGGGGCTCGCTGTCGGTCTTGCACACGCCCGGCCATTCCCCAGGAGGCGTCTGCCTGGCCGCGGACGGATTTGTCTTGACCGGCGATACGCTTTTCGCCCAATCAATTGGCCGGACCGACCTCCCTGGAGGCTCATACGAACAGCTCCTTGATTCCATCAGGAGAAAACTGTTTGCCCTTCCTGACACGACCGAGGCGCTGTGCGGCCACGGGCCTTCGACGAGCATCGGCTACGAGAAGCGCCACAACCCCTTCGTGAGGCTCTAAATGACCGCACTCGCGATGCATGACTTTTCCAGGGAAACCATTGCCCTTCAGCAAGGCGTGGTCTATGGACCGGTTGTCTCCAGAAGGCTTGGGCGTTCTCTGGGATTGAACCTTCTCCCCGGCGAAATCAAACTCTGCTCTCTTAACTGCCGGTACTGCCAGTACGCGTGGACCGGGATGCTGGCGCCACCGGTGGGCAAGACCAATGGCCTGTTCCCATCTCGCGGTGAAGTCAAGGAAGCGCTCGCGAAAGTTCTCGCCAGAATGGCAGCCGCTAAGGCTCCGCCAGACACGGTGACCTTTTCCGGCAACGGCGAAGCCACTCTCCATCCGGAATTTCCCGAGATTGCCGGCGACGTTCGCTCTTTGCGCGAGAAATACGC
>JBBIMN010000285.1:0-3031 GCA_037444385.1 Acidobacteriota bacterium
GCACCATCTTGGCGACCTTGTCAACCTTTGAAAGCGGCATCCCCAGCGCGCGCGCCACGTCGCGAATCGCGAGGCGGGCCTTCATTTCGCCGAAGGTGATTATCTGCGCGACGTTTTGTCTGCCGTATACCTGAGTCACGTAGGAAATCACATCCTGCCGCCCGCGCATACAGAAGTCAATGTCAATATCGGGCATGGAGACGCGCTCGGGGTTCAGGAAGCGCTCGAAGAGCAGGCCGTAACGCAACGGGTCCAGGTTCGTTATGGCCATGCAGTATGATACAAACGACCCGGCCGCGCTGCCGCGCCCGGGGCCTACGGGAATGTTGTTTTCGCGCGCGTACCTGATGAAGTCCCACACTACAAGAAAATATCCGGCCAGGTCCATCCGTTTGATCAAGTCAATCTCGCGCTCGAGCCGCTGATCGTAGTCCTCTTTTTTCTGAGCGTGCCGGCTCTTGAGCAGGCCCTGTTCGATGCGGTGCTGGTATCCCTGCCTGACGACGCGCTCGAAGTACTCGTTGAGCCCGGCCTCGCCCTCCGGTACCCGGAACTGCGGATAGTGGCGCGAGTGTGTGTCAAAACTGAAAAGACAGCGCTCCGCGATTTTGGCCGTATTCAGAAGCGCCTCTTCATGATCGCCGAAACGATTCCACATCTCGGCGCGCCGTTTGAAGTAGTGCTCTGGAGTATAGGCCATCTTTCCGGAGCTTTGGCGTTCCGCGCGGGTCATTTTGGTCTGTATGCACAGCAGAATATTGTGCGCCTTGAAATCGTCCTGGCCCATGAAATGGACGTCGTTAGTCACGACCATCGGAATCTTGGTCTCTTTGTGAATCTCTATGAGCCCCTCGTTGACAACCTTCTGGTTGGGAAGGCCGTGGTCCTGAAGCTCGAGAAAGAAATTGTTCTCGCCGAAAATCTCGCGATGCTCCAGCGCGGAGCGCAGAGCGAGTTCCGGCTTGCCCTGGCGTAGAAAACGCGGTATTTCGCCTCCGAGGCACGCGGACAGGGCAATGATCCCCTCGTGATATTCCCGCAGCAGTTCCTTGTCCATGCGGGGCTTGTACTGAAAACCCTCAAGGAAAGCCTTAGTGGAAAGCTCGCACAGGTTGTGATAGCCCCTTTCGTTCTCGCACAAGAGGATCAGGTGCGAGTAAGGCCTTCGTCCGTCCACGCCGACCGGGTCCTGGTCGAAACGCGAATGGGGCGCGACGTAGGCCTCGCAGCCGATGACGGGCCTTATCCCGTTCTTGCCCGCCTCGTTGAAGAACTTCACGGCGCCGAAGAGGTTGCCGTGGTCGGTCAGCGCCAAAGCCCCCATGTTGTCTTCGGTGGCGGCCTTCACCAGGTCGGGGAGGCGGCACGCGCCGTCCAGGAGCGAGTACTGAGAATGGACGTGAAGATGCACGAAAGGCCTATCGGTCATAGTTATCTATTCCCATTCAATTGTACCAGGCGGTTTCGATGTCACGTCGTACACGACTCTATTCACTCCCTTGACTTCGTTGACGATGCGCGACGAGACGCGGGCAAGAAAAGCGGCGTCGAACCTGAACCAGTCCGCCGTCATGAAATCGCTCGTGGTGACGGCCCTCAGCGCCACGACTCTATCATAGGTCCGGCTGTCGCCCATCACGCCGACCGTCCTAACCGGAAGCAGCACGGCGAAAGCTTGAGCGACTGCGTCGTAAAGCCCCGCGTCGCGAATCTCTCCAGTGAAAATCTCGTCAGCCTCCTGCAGCAGCGCTACATCATCCGGCGTCACTTCTCCAACGATCCGCACGGCCAGGCCGGGGCCGGGAAACGGCTGCCGTTTTACGAACTCCTCGTCCAGTCCCAGCAGGCGCCCTACCTTGCGGACCTCGTCCTTGAAAAGGTCTCGCAGCGGTTCGGCCACCTGCATGCCCATTTTTTCGGGGAGGCCGCCCACGTTGTGGTGGCTCTTGATTACTCTGGCCGCCCCGGATGCCGCCGCCGACTCAATGCGGTCGGGATAGATGGTGCCCTGAGCCAGAAATCGGACGCGGCCCAGCGGCCTGGCGGCCTCTTCAAAGACCTCTATGAAAACTCGCCCGACGGCCTTCCGCTTCTCCTCCGGGTCCGTCACGCCGAGCAGGGCGCCGAAAAACCTCTCTCCCGCTTTGACCGTCCGCAATTTCAGGTGAAACTTCCTGCCGAAAAGCTCCTCGACTTGCGACGCCTCGCCCTTGCGCAAAAGCCCGTGGTCAATGAAGAGCAGTTCCGCCCGCTCGCCGATGGCCCGGCTGACGAGAAGCGCCATCACGGAGGAATCAACGCCCCCCGAAACAGCGCACAGAACCCTCTCCTCGCCAACGGTGGCGCGCAGTTCCGCGACCGCTTCCTCTACAAATGAGCCGCTGTTCCAGTCCCCCACCGCGCCGCAGATTTCGTAAAGGAATGACCGGAGAATCGCTTGTCCACCCGCGGTGTGGGTCACCTCGGGATGAAATTGAATCCCGTAGAGCGACCTCGGCGCGTCCGCCATGGCTGCGTGGGGTGCATTCGCCGTCCTTCCAGCCGATACGAAACCGGACGGAAGAACATCAACCCTGTCACCGTGGCTCATCCAAATCGGCTGGGGCGATGCAAGCCCGGCAAAGATCGGGCAAACGGGATCAGGAAAGAACTCAGCCGCGCCATATTCCCGGCGCCCGCTCGCGGCCACCTTGCCGCCGAGAGCGTTGGCCATCCATTGCATCCCGTAGCAGATGCCCAATACCGGAACGCCCATCGCAAGAAGCCTGTCGTCGGGCACGGGCACCTTTTCTTCGTAGACCGACTGCGGGCCGCCGGAAAGAATGATCCCCAAAGGCGCGAAGGAGCGCATCCTCTCCAAGGAGATATCCCATGGCACCACTTCGCAGTAAACGTTGAGCTCACGCACTCGCCTGGCGATCAGCGGCGTGTACTGCGAACCACAATCGAGAACCAAAACTTTCTGGCCGCTATGCATCGCCCGACACCCCTGTGCCAATGGATTATACCATGCCCCTAAATCCCAAATTCC
>JBBIMN010000286.1:0-2999 GCA_037444385.1 Acidobacteriota bacterium
GTGGCCGTGAGTCTCAATGGCTTGGCGGTTCTCTGCGTTGACCAAGGCAAGTACGCGGACGCTGAATCGCTTTACAAGCGCGCGTTGGTAATCCGGGAGAAGGTCCTTGGCCCCGACCATCCAGACGTGGCCGAAAGCCTTCACGACCTGGCGAGTCTCTATGCGGACCAAGGCAAATACGCGGAGGCGGAGCCGCTCTATGGACGGTCTCTGGCGATCGTGGAGAAGGCCCTCGGCCCCGGCCACCTGGACGTGGCCACCAATCTGATGGATCTGGCGAATCTGTACAACCAGGCGGGCAAATACACCGAGGCGGAGCCGCTCTATAAGCGGGCACTGGCAATACTTGAGAAAACCCTCGGGCCGGACCATCCAGATGTGGCCGTCACTCTGAATAACTTGGCGTTTTTCTACCTGACCCAAGGCAGGTACGCGGAGGCGGACCCGCTCTTCGAGCGTGCGCTGGCGATCTGGGAAAAAGCCCTCGGCCCGGACCATCCCAACGTGGCCGCCAGTATAATTGGGCTGGCGAATCTCTACTCCGACCAAGGAAAGTACGCGGAGGCCGAACCGCTCTTCAATAGGGCGCTGGCGATTAAGGAAAAGGCGCTCGGTTCGGACCATCCGTCCGTGGCAAAATGCTTAATCCCGCTAGCTTCTCTCTACGTGAACCAAGGAAAGTACGCGGAAGCCGAGCCACTCCTCAAGCGGGCGCTGGCCGTCAGGGAGAAGGCATTTGGGCCGAGAAGCCGGGAAACGGCCGAGACGCTTCAATCCATGGGCTTGTGCGAATTGAAGGAAGAAAAGCTGAACGACGCCCTAGGTCACTTGGCCCAGTGCCTGGAGATCAGGCGGAAACTGGCGGCGCAGGCACCGGAAGATCAGCGGGCGCACTTTCTCGTCGGCTCGGCCCTCCTCCTCAAGGGCCAGATTGAAACCGCAATGGGAAAGAGCGCGGAAGGGCAATCTTCATGGAATGAGGCTTTGTCCATCCTCCAGCCAATCGCAAAGGATGAAGAAGGCGTCAGTGACCAAAGCACCTACGCCCAAGTCTTGCTCTGTCTCGGCAGGACGGAAGAGGCGCGGCCCATCGTCAAGAAACTGCTGGTCGACGGCTACAAGAACCCGGATCTGCTCGCGCTTTGCCGGGAGAGGGGGCTATAGCGCGCGGAGAGACGGCGGGGATCTTTCCTTTTGACAGGTTTGGAGGGAGCAACCGATGGGAGCCCCGGCCTGTCACACCCAGCGTGAAACAGCCACTGCGTGGCCGGGCGTTCAGCTTTTCTTATCCAAGAGCTTCAAGGCCTCTTCCAGCGTCGCCGCGCCAGCGGACTTCAGCCGCTCCATCACCTCGCTTCTTAGCATCTCCTCGGAGGAAGACTGCTGATTGCCAATGGCCAACTCAACCTTCACGGCGGCTGCGACCGCCGCTATGTATTTTTCCGCGGTCACCGGCTTCTCCAGATAGCAAGCCGGGCCGGAAAGAGTGCTCTGGGCCAGAACCGAGGCCGCGTCAAGGTCCTTTTTGACCTTTTCGTCTTTTGCGTGGCCGGTCACGAAGAGCACGGGGATATCGCGCCATTCATGGTTTTTGTGGAGTTCGTGGTAAAGGACTATGCCAGATTTTCCGGGCATCATCATGTCGAGTGAAATGCAATCGGGCGCGGCGGCCTTGATCCTAACCAGCGCCTCGTCAACCGATGCCGCCGTCTCCACTTGAAAACCGGCGTCCTCGAGCGCTGTCTTCAGAAAGAAAGCCACGTCCTCTTCGTCGTCCACGACTAGAATTCTCTTGTCCTTTGGCTCGCTCATTGTTTTCTCCCCCAATCACGAATTCAGCGATGAAAGGTTGTGCCTCCGGTTACGACAGTGCCACACCGCAAGAAAAGAGACCTTTCAATTGGTTGGGAGGGCCATTTCCTCCCCCTCCGCGGGCAAAGCCTGACGGAGAAACTCCCACCCTTGGACGCCTTCTTCGCCTTCGGCTTGAAGGCCCCCAAGCCCTTATCAGGCAAAAGGCCAGCTTGGCCAAGCAACGTGCCTCTGGGCGTTTGGGGCCACCGTCCCTCCTCAATCGCGGGATGGGGGAGCTTCACGCCCGCTTGAAGATTCGTTGGCCGAAACGGCCTGCGTAAGCTTCGGAAGCCGTTCCCTCGGAAGGATCACCCTGAAGGTGGTCCCCTTGCCGGGTTCGGAATCCACCTCTATTATACCCCCATGCTCCTGAATGATCTTGCGCGTCAATAACAGGCCAAGACCGGTGCCCCCCACGGCTTTCGTGGTGAAGAAGGTCGTGAAGAGCTTTTTCTTTACATCGTAGTCCATCCCCACGCCGTCGTCGCTCACCTCCAAAACCAGGGCGCCATTCTCCTCGCTTGTCTTTATCCTAACGGTAGTACCCTTCCGGTCGCTCACTTGGCAGGCATCCAGCGCGTTGGATACCAGGTTGGCGGCGCAGGCGTGAATGCCCTCCGCATCCAGCGGAGCGGGCGCCAGCGCTTGGGCAAACGAACCCTCGATCGCTATTCCGGCGTTGGCCGCCGCGGCTTTGTAGAGTTCCAGCACGTCGCGGGCAATCGCGTTCAGGTCCGCCATTTGAACTATAGGCACCCTGCCCTTTGAAAAACTCAACAGGTTCTTCACCAAGCCGGAAATTTTATCCACGTTTCGAGTGAGCATCTGCGAGCCACGCTGGACCTTATCCATCTGATTCTGGCGGATGCCCGAATTCATCACGTAAACGCCGCCCTCCAGCCCCATCAGGACGTTCTTTATCCCGTGCGCCAAGCCCGCCACGGTCTGGCCCACGGCAGCAAGCCGTTCCGCGTCCAGCTTCTCCTGCTCGAGCCTCTTCAGCGGGGTGATGTCCGTGGCCATTTCGATCACGAACTTTGGCATTGGGCCGCCTAGCTTCTCTTCCCATGAAAGCGGCGAGGCGGTGACGACGTAGTGGGTCTCTTCCCCCGCGGCGTTTATCCCCGCCATTGTTGACGCGTGCT
>JBBIMN010000287.1:0-2986 GCA_037444385.1 Acidobacteriota bacterium
AACGGGCCGATCTACGCCGGACAGACGTTGAACCTCACCGCCTCGACGATCAGCGGCGTGACCTACTCCTGGACCGGCCCCAACGGCTTTACATCGAGCCTGCAAAACCCCAGCATCGCTAACGCCACGGTGGCGGCGAGCGGCACCTACTCCGTCACGGCGACAGACGCCGGAGGTTGTACCTCGCCCGCTGGCACGACGGTGGCGACCGTCATGGCGGTGCCGCTGAGAGTGCCCTACACCGTGACACCGACGAAGATCACGACGTCAAACCACGGCGCCGACACGACGGTCACGTGGGACGCAGCCAACTGCGGCTCGCCGAGTTACCACCTCATCTACGGCTATGGAAGCGGCCTCAATTCCTGGGCGCTGGCAGGTGGACGGTGTTCTATCGGAACAAGCGGCACCTACGACTGGGCCGGCACGCCCGATCCCTCTTCCGATGGCAGCCGGTTCCTCTGGTACATTGTCGCCGGAAACGACGGTAACACGACGGAAGGCTCCTGGGGCCTGACGAGCGCCGGTGCCGAGCGCGGGGGAACGAACGTCAGCGGCCAGTGCGGCATGACGGCGAAGTACACTGCCGGAACCTGCGGAACGAACTGACGACCTGCGTCGCGTAAGCGTTATCGGGCCGGGAGCAATCCCGGCCTTCTCTCTTTAATTGCTCCCGTCTCAATGCTGCAACGTGCGTTGTCCACGGCATAAGCAGCCAGGAGACCATGCGCTCATTCCGGCGCCAAGGATGCGCCCGATTCCCTGGCGAGCGCCGAGCGCACTTTGGGCACTCGCGCCAAGAAAACTAAGGCCGCCGCCGCGGTGAGCGCGCCGCAAACGGCGAGCGTCGCCGAGGTGCCGAAGATAAGCGCCACGCGGCCAGTAATCAAGCTCCCCACGGGCGTCGTGCCGATGAAGCCGACGACGTAGAAACTAATGATGCGTCCTCTCAGGTGTTCCGGGGCGAGCGTCTGGAGAAGCGTGTTCACGCAGGCGATCTCGACCATCATGAAAAAGCCGGCCAGGAGCAAAATCGCGAGCGTCAAGGGATAGTTCTTGGACAAGGCGAAAAGAGCGACGGAGACGCCGAAGCCGAGCGCCGAAAGGCCCGCCAGCCGCCCCATTCCCCTGGGCCCTTCGCGGTAACCGACGGCCAAGGCGCCCGCGAGCGCCCCGGCGCCTATTACCGTCATCATGATGCCGAGCCCTTTGGAACCCACGTGCAAAACGCCGCCGGCAAAGGCTGGAAGAAAGATGCTGTACGGCGCGGACAGGAGGCTCGTAACAACCAGAAGCCCCAGAAGGTCGCGCACGTGAGGCGTTTTCCAGGCGTACGCGAAGCCCTCCTTGAGTTCCCCGATGAAGCGGTGGTTCCAGGGCGGCGGAGGGCGCCTGTTTGGAAAACGCATGAGGAGCAGGCCCAAGAGCACGGCGAGGTATGAAGCGGCGTTTGCGCCGAAGCAGACGCCTTCTCCCCACAGGCCGACGACGACGCCGGCCACGGCGGGCCCCACGATCCTCGCGCCGTTGAAGAGCGAAGAGTTCAAGGCGATGGCGTTGCTCAAGTCCTCCCGCGCGACCATCTCCAGGAGAAACGTCTGCCTGGCCGACATGTCGAAGGCGTTGACCACGCCGAGAAAAGCAGCCAGAACGAGAACCATCCAAACTTGGACGACTCCTGAAAGCGTCACCACGGTTAGGATCGCGGCCTGCAAGAGAAGCAGGCTTTGCGTTATTATCACAAGGCGGTGGCGGTTGGCGTGGTCGGCCACCAGCCCGCCGAATAGGCCGAGGAAGAGGACCGGCCCCATCTGCGCGAACCCCAAGACGCCGAGAATCCAGGACGAGTGGGATAGGCGCCAGACTAGCCAGCCCTGCGCCAGCATCTGCATCCACGAACCAACCAGGGAGACAAGCTGGCCGATGTAAAAGAGGCGGAAGTTGCGGTGCCTGAGGGCGCGGAAGGTCTGGAAAAGTACGGTGCCAATTGGCATGGCCCGCGCCTCAGCTAATCTTCCTGGTTGAACTCCTGGAAGTCGTAGAAGTAGCCGGTGCGCGTGGCCACGTCTATTTCGGCCTGGACGAGCGCCGTGTGGCCCTCCTCGATCTCCAGAAAGCGCCTGAAAAGGGTTTTGCCTTCAGGCCCCAGGGAGCTTACCAGCTTCTTGTAATGGTCCGTTGCTTCGTCCTCGAGCTTCAGAGCGGTGAAAAGCCTCTCCACGTCACCGGAATAATCTCGCTTGGCCGCGCTTGCCGCGAGCTTTTCCACGCCCTCAATAGTCCAATCCGATTTCGGGATCACCGTCGGCAGCGGCGCGCCGCTAACCTTCCCGGAGGAACGGAATTCCTTCAGTCTCTCTTCCAGGTAGTCAACGTGCCCCTGCTCCTCTCGGGAGAGCAGCGCGAAGAACTTCTTGCCAGCAGGGTCTTTGCCGTTCTGCACGGCGAAGGCATAGTGGTCCCTGACCTTCTTCTCGAACTCCAGGGCGGAAACAATGGCTTCTTCAAGCGTCATGGCCGCAGGCTCCTCTCCAAGAGCCAAGCCTACCACGCGCCCGCGCAAGGAGCAACAGGCCCGCCTCGCCGCCGGCTGGCGAACGGCGAACGGCGAGCGGCGATCAGCGGCCCGCGCGCGGCCGCCAGCAAGGTGACCGAGTACCGGGCGGGGGGAATCGAATAGATGGCCAAGGTAATCGAATACCGGGGCAAGGTAATTGAATACCATGCCGGGGTAATCGAATACCTCGCCGAGGTAATTGAATACCGGGCCGAGGTAATCGAATACCTCGCCAAGGTAATCGAATACCATGCCGAGGTAATTGAATACCGGGCCGGGGTAATCGAATACCTAGCCGAGGTAATCGAATACCTGGCCAAGGTAATTGAATACCTCCTCCCGGTACTCGAATATCTCGGTTCGGGAGGCGCATCCCTCGTCCCGGTACCCGAATGGCTCTCTCCGGCAGCCGGTTACCGCCTCCCCGCG
>JBBIMN010000288.1:0-2961 GCA_037444385.1 Acidobacteriota bacterium
CGTGACCACTCGCGAAGCCGCGCCGACGGTGTTCGGGATGTCGTGGTACTTCACGTCGGCGAAGACCTTGAATCCCTTTTCCCGCGCCCGGCCGATCGCGCCGTACCCGAACGCGGAGAGGGCTTCGAGCCCCAGTTTGACCCAGACAGGCTTGCCCTT
Organism: Acidobacteriota bacterium; assembly: GCA_037444385.1. Taxonomy (GTDB): domain Bacteria; phylum Acidobacteriota; class UBA4820; order UBA4820; family DSQY01; genus JAEMPZ01. Next base: position 160 of record JBBIMN010000288.1, read on the forward strand.
GAGCCCGTCAAGGAGGAATGCCAGCTTCTCTTCTTCGTTCACGTCAAGAGCGACTACAAGTTCGGCCATTTGAGGAACTCCTCGAGAAGGCTGATGGGGTGATGGGTTGATGGGCAGACAGGATGATCAAGAGATGAGCAATGATGAAGGAGACGTGAAGGAGTGGAGGAACAAATTATAAAGAATCGCCTGAAGACTTCCGCTTCTCTCACCTTCTCACCCGCTTTCCAGTTTTCTCACTCCCGGCTTCTAACCTTCCCTAGCCCCCTTCGTCACGCTTGGCAGATTGCAGTTCGGGCGCTCGAAATCCCTCGCGGCTCCCGTCAGGCTGGAAATGTCCTCCACTTCGTGCCTTTCGCAGTACTCCCTCATGCCCTCAAGTATCTCAAGCGGAGCCAGCGGGTTGGAGAAGAGCGCCGTTCCGACTTGCACGGCGCTGGCGCCGGCGAGCATGAACTCAACTGCGTCAACCCAGGAGGAGATTCCACCGATGCCGGCGATGGGGATTTTGACAGCCTTGCTGACCAGGTAAACGGCGCGGACGGCAAGCGGCTTTATTGCGGGACCGGAGAGGCCTCCGGACCTTGTGTTTATCCTGAAGGCGCGCCGCTCCACGTCAATCGCCATCGCCGGATACGTGTTGATGCAGCAGAGCGCGTCGGCTCCTCCATCTTCGGCGGCGCTGGCGGTTTCAGTGATGTCGGTAACATTCGGCGTGAGTTTGACCCAGAGCGGTTTGCGAGTAACGCGGCGGCAGGCCTTCGTCACTTCGTGAACAAGCTTTGGGTCCGTCCCAAAGGCGATTCCTCCAGTCTTGATGTTGGGACAGGAGATGTTCATTTCGAGCGCCGCGATGCATGGTTCCGCGTTGAGCTTTTCGGCGGCGGCAACGTATTCTTCCACCGTATGGCCGTAGAAATTGGCCACCATGACGGAGTCCACTTCGCGAAGCTTGGGCGCCTTATCCATTAGAAACGCCTCTATTCCAATGTTTTGAAGGCCGATGGAGTTGATTAGCCCGCCTGGTGTTTCGCAAAGCCTCGGAGGAGGGTTCCCTTCGCTGCCCTCCACCGACAGCCCCTTGAGACAGTATCCGCCGATGGCGGAGAGATCAAAGAACTCCTCCATCTCCAGCGCGTAGCCACAACAGCCCGATGCCAGCATGACGGGGTTCTTCAGCGCAAGGCTTCCCACTCTTACAGCTAAGTTTACAGCCATGGCAACGCCTCCGCCTCAAAAACCGGCCCCTCTTTGCATATCCGCTGGTTCGCCACCTGACCGCCATCCTTGACCCGAGTGACGCAACTGAGACAGACGCCGTAACCGCACCCCATCGCCGCCTCCAGACTCACGTAGCATGGGACCTTTCCCTTGCAAAGTCCGGCCACGGCACGAAGCATCGCCTCCGGCCCGCAGGCGAAGACCGCGCCCGGTTCGTACTCAAGTTCGCGGGAGAGAAGCTCGGTGACCAAACCTTTGTGGCCGAGACTTCCGTCGTCGGTGGCGATGTGCGGCGTGACGCCGATCTCCTCCAGTTCTTCGAGCAGAAGAAGGTCTTCCTTTGTCCTTGCGCCCTGGCAAAAACTGATCCCCGCGCCGTTCTCGCTGAGGCGGCGGGCGAGGTAGATCATTGGAGGCACGCCGACTCCTCCGCCCACGAGAACGACAGGGGATTGAGGTTCCCACCCCGATAGGGGAAAGTGGTTTCCAAGCGGGCCAAGAACCTGGACAATATCGCCGGGCTTAAGCGCGTAAAGAAGGCGAGAACCTTCGCCAACAGCCTTGACGAGGAACCGAAGTTCGGAGCGCGCTGCGTCCTCGCCGAGGATGGAGATCGGGCGCCCCAGAAGAGGCGAGAGCCCCCAATTCCCCCTGAGCATACAAAACTGGCCTGGGTGTGACGGAATGACCTCACCACGCAGAGTCAAGGTGGCGTAAGGGCCACGCTTGAAGTTGTCAAGGACGCGCATGAGCTTCGGCGGCATATTCCCTCCGCACCTAAGTATACCGCGGCTTCAGCGCCTGTGGCTAGAGGGAGGTGCCATTGGCCCAGAACGATGGCACGCCACTTGCTTACAAAAACATCTCAACACCCTCCCTCCATCCCCTCCGGCCCCGCAAGGGGCTTTTTCTTTTGCCCTAGCGGGCGGTTGGGAAACTCTCATGGGCCGCAAGGCACTGCGAGGAAAACAGGGTAGCGCTCTTTCGACGAACCGAAACACAGTGGACCGTCCAAACCGTGGTGTCTCTGGCACGGACGGCAGGAGCCTCTGGCCGTGGCGCTGGCAACTCTGCCTACGGCAGTTTTCCAGCGGCCTGCCGAGAAACTGGTCCTAGGCCTGCCCAGCGCGGCAGGAGTTGAGAGCGCAAAGCTGGGCGCGAGAGGCGAGGAAGTTAGAGAGCGAGAGAGTGAGAAGGTGAAGGCAAAGAACGTTACGAGTATTGAGGCTAGGGTTTTGAATTGCAAGGAAGAGCGCACCTTGGCCCTTGTCAGCTCATTAGCTTATCCCTTACCAGCCGCTATCATTGCCTATTGGCGCGCCAAAAAGGCATTAGCGCCATAATGGCGTACGCCCTGCTTTGACTAACTATCTGAAATTACAACGCATTGCTGTTGGCAAGAGGTTTGCTTGTAAAGTGGCGGCAGAACACCCCCCTCCCACCCCCTAGCACAGCGGGAGCCTCCCAAGGCTCCCGCACCTCCTTTTCCTGGCCGAAGAATGGTGGTGGAAGTAAAGCGTAAAGTGAGTCCCCAATCCCGCGATGGAACTGCAACGGTGCCCCCAAATGCCGATGAGCACG
>JBBIMN010000289.1:0-942 GCA_037444385.1 Acidobacteriota bacterium
GATAACAGGTGACAAGGGCAAGCATCGCCTGCGGAGTCTCCAATATGCGCGCGAGCGGAGCCTCGAAGCTCGCGGTAAAATGGAACATCGCCAGGCCGGAAGGCGGGCCGCACCGACGACGTTGACGCGGCGTCAGTCTCATTGCAACCTTCGGAATAATGCGCTCCGACTCAGTAGGCAGCGGTGGCGACCGCGATGGTGAGGTATTGACATGAGTAAGCAAAAGCTCCGCGTCCACAACACGCAGCTGGATAACTTGGTTTCCAACCTCCGGGGCGAGGTCGGTGAGGTCATAACCTCGTGGGTGCTGCTGCGCCACCTGATGGCAAAAGAGCGCGAGCTGATCTCCGACGACGTTGCGAAGGATATGCGCAACGAGAGCCTTGCCTTCGTGAGCATGCTCAGAACCAAAATAGCCGATGAAATTGTGGCTCGCCTCTCGGAGTTGGCAGAGGCCAAGATCGGGCGGCTGACATTTTACTTTGCCTCCCAGAAGCTGAAGAAGCTGGACGCCGAGGTGCAGGCGTTCAGTAGCTTCATCACGCGGGAAAAGTTTCAGCAAAAGCGAAACCTTGATATCAGCCATAAGGAGCTGCCGGAGCAGTGGACCAAGCACGGCCCCATCGTGATCCCGTATCGAACGCTACGCCGGGGCGTCGGCCATGCGCTTCGGCTGATGAAGACAATCGACGACGTGGTGCTGGGACCCTCCGCGAAATATCTCTGGCACGAGATGCGAAAGAAGCGCTATCAGCTCATGGCCCCAGCCAGCGCAATGTACATGATGGTCCCGTACATGAAGCTTTCGGAAGAAATCCGTCAACGGGTGATTATGGAGGAAATGGCGGCAGGGCGTCAGGTCTGGTCCGAAATGACCACGACCATCAATGGGCAGGAAACCAAGGTTTCGGTGTGCCGGGAATGGGGTGTGCTTCTTTTGGG
>JBBIMN010000289.1:952-2936 GCA_037444385.1 Acidobacteriota bacterium
GACCAGTATCCTTTGCAGCAACTGAACAGCATCAACATGCCTCCCATGGACCCGGCCGCCGCTGCCGCGCTTATGGCGGCGGAACCGGTCACCGAGCAGCGAAAGATCACCGCAAAGTACCGTGTTACGAAAAAAGAAGGCGACAGCCAGATCTCGTTCGCTCCGGTTCAGCGGGTGCATCAGTTGGACACCGGCGCCGTGACGGAACTCGTGGATATCAAGATCAACCTGGACGACAAGCTCCGTCAGGATCTCGGTCACATGAACGTCGGCGACGAAAAGGAGTTTTCGATGATGGTGACGGTCCTAACGGGATATCAGCTTCCGGGGGAAGCTACGGCGGGCGCAACGGGCTAGATCGGGGTGTTCCCTGCGCGGGCTTGATACGGAGGTCGCTCACACATTGCTCACGCGTGACGAAATGTGAAGAGCCTGCACAAGTCCGCGGAGTGGAAGCGGCTCCGGTTGAACCCCTATTCTTTCAAGAGCGCCGGCACCGACGGCCTGAAACAAAAACAGCTCAGGATGGCAGGCATGCCCTGCCGGTAAAGCGATTACGAGGATGGTTCCATCCTAGGCCGCCGGGCGGGAGCAAGTGTCCCGCTTTTCCCGGCTCCAATTAAGACTTATCTGCCCTGCGCGGGATGGTGCCATCCCCTACGCCGAAGCGGGATCATGGTGACCCGCAGGCTTTTCGGCTTCGGAGCGAGGGCCTTGATGATGATGGTAGCGGGCGAGGGACTTGAACCCCCATGACCTTGCGGTCGGACGATTTTGAGCCGTCTGCGTCTGCCAGTTCCGCCAGCCCGCCACAGCGCAGTTCTGCGCTTCTTCACTTTAGCATTACAAAGCTCTCATCGCTCACGCATCTCTACTCCTCTTGTTCCGTGGGAGGCTCGTTCTTCTTCGCCTTCTTCCGCCTAATGTTGATCGCGGAGGCGTCGAGGCTGTTCTTGAGGTGGGAGGCGTAATATTTCTCGATCATCTCAACGCTGGTGCGGCAGTTCTTCGCGATCTGATAAATGTCCGCGCCTTCCATGAGACGCAGGCAGATGTAAGTGTGCCGCAGGCTGTAGGCCGTGCGGGGTTGTCCTTCACGGTCTTTCTTGAGGCCTTCTTCGTCCAGGATGGTGTTGAAGAGTTGCCGGTGTGTCTTCGGAAAAATCACATCGGTCGGCTGCGGCTTGTTCCGCTCGACCAGCCTCTGGAAAGGCCTTACGGCCCCGCTGGTGCTCTTGCAATAGCCGACGCCGCGTTTGCCGCGGACATCAATCTCAAGGATGGTCTCATGGCTGCCTTCATCCTCGACGATCTTCACATCGCGATATTCAAGGTGGTTCGCCTCGTCCGGCCGCAGGCCCGTATTGGCCATGAACAGGACGTAGTCGTGAAGCTGTTCCGATTCCCATTTATAACGGGGATTTTTCGGATTGCGCGCCCGTCGCCGGGTGGCTTCATAGAGCTGCTTGTATTCCTCCGGGGAAAACCAGGCACGGTGCGAGACCTTCCCCGACGCCCGGTAGGGTTCGGACAGATCCGGAAGCCGGTCCAGCCATCGGTGGCGCACGGCGGCTTTGAGCGTCTGCCGGAGAACAACGATTTCCTGATGCATGGTACTCCGGGCCGGCGGCTTTCCGTGTTCCTTGACCGCTTCCTCGTGGCGATGAATGCGGTACTCCTGTACTTGGCCGGGCGTGATCTCGGAAAGTCCCATGTCGCCGAAGAAGGGCACCAGGTGAACTCGGAGGCGCGCGCTGTGGCCTTGAACGTACTCGGCATTGCGCTGCCCCTCGGTGATGATCTGGTATTCGCGCTCGAATTGCACGGCGGCTTCGCGAAAGGTTTTTTCGCTGGTTATTTCACCGTTGCGGACCTTGCCGCGCAGCCCAAGATACCAGTCCTCGGCGAAGTCCTTGGCCTTGGCGAGGCCGTCTTCCTTGGTGGAGACGCGCCGGTTCTTGCCGGCGAGGTAGGTCGAACACTG
>JBBIMN010000290.1:0-2856 GCA_037444385.1 Acidobacteriota bacterium
AAATGGCAGCAGAACCAGTCAAACGGATAACCGATATCGGACCGCCCCACTACGAGAAGTTTCTCCACCCGCTGGTGAAGAAGAACTACGGGCTGTGGAAGTACCATGAGACGCTGGCCCCCGGGGTTCTTTGTCACGTGGGCGAGTCCGGCGACAAGCTCTTCACGGTGCGCGCCGGTTCGCCGCGCCTTCTTTCCACGACTACCATCCGCATGTTCGCGGACCTGGCTGAAAAGTATTGCGGCGGTTACCTCCGCTTCACGAGCCGAAACAACGTGGAATTCCTGTTGGACAACCAGGCCAACATCGAGCCTCTCAAGAAGGATCTTCAGGCGGTCGGCTTCCCCGTCGGCGGCACCAACAACGCCATCAGCAACATTGTCCACACGCAGGGGTGGGTCCACTGCCACTCTTCCGCGACCGACGCCTCCGGCATCGTCAAGGCCGTGATGGACAAGCTTTGCGACCGCTTCACGCACGAGAACCTGCCGGCCAAGCTGCGCATAGCGCTGGCCTGCTGCCTCAACATGTGTGGCGCGGTTCACTGCTCAGACATTTCCATCCTCGGCGTACACCGCCGTCCGCCGCAGACCAACAAGGAGCTTCTGCCCAAGGTTTGCGAGATCCCGACGCTTATCGCCTCTTGCCCCACTGGAGCCATCCGCTCCGCGACGCACGAAGGCAAGCCCTCGGTCGAGGTGGTCGAGGAACAGTGCATGTACTGCGCCAACTGCTACACCGTCTGCCCCGCCATGCCGCTGAACGATCCGGAGAACGACGGCATCTCCATCTGGGTGGGCGGCAAGGTGAGCAACGCCCGCAGCGCGCCCAAGTTCAGCAAGCTGGCCATCCCCTTCATTCCCAACGAGCCGCCGCGCTGGCAGGGCGTCGTGGACGCGGTCGTGAACATCGTCGAGGTCTACGCGAAGCACGCGCACAAGTACGAGCGCATGGGCGACTGGATCGAACGGATCGGCTGGCCCCGTTTCTTCGAGCTGACCGGGATTCCATTCACGCGGTATCACATTGACGACTTCCGGTTTGCGGGGACGACGTTCGCAAGGTCCACGCACATCAGGTTCTAGGAGGTTTCGATGGCAGTCACGATTGAGCAAATGGCCGATGAAATGTACGAGATGATCAAAGAGGCGATGGGCAAGAAGAGCTTCAAGGCTACCGATCTGACCAAAGCCATGATCGCCAAGTACGGGGAGGCCGAGGTATCGAAAGATAGCTGCAAGCAGGCCATCCGGATTCTCATTGATTCGGGGCGTTGCGTTTACAGTTACTTCGGGGGCAGCTTCATAACGATTCCCCACAAGGAAGGCTCCGCGCCCGAATGACATTTCTCGGAAGGCGGCGGGGTTCCGGCCCCGCCGTCCTTCGAGCGTGCGTGCAGCAAGGCGAACCGCAGAAGGAGTCTGTTATGAAACAGAAAGCCGCCGAGAACCTCGAAGAGTTGGTCGCTACACTCAAGCGCTGGCAGGAGATAGAGACTGCGGCGGTTTCGCAGACCTCCGCGATCATGGAGAAAACGAAGAACCCCTTCATCAGGCTCGTGATGGAGATCATCCGCCAGGATTCCGTGATGCACAAGCGAGTCCAGCAGGTGATCCTCGACAGCCTCGAAAAGGAGGCCTTCAGCCTGACGCCGGAAGAGCTGGCCGACGTCTGGACCTTGATCGAGGAGCACGCCGAGATGGAGAAGGAGACGCTCGTTCTCGCCGAAAAGGCCCGCCGCAACTGCCGCCTTTTCGCGCAGCGCCACCTGCTCACTTACCTGATCGAGGACGAGCAGAAGCACGACAGGCTGCTCGCGCAGCTCGAGGACTTCAAACGGAACATTTATCCATACGCATGACGATTTGCAACTGCCGGCCGGAGAGAGCCGGGGGAAAATGAGGAACTGCAATGGGTCTTTTTAAGGAAGTCAAAAAACCTGTCATCAAATCGGGGGGCGGCTCCGGCGGCGAAATCAGCAACCTAAGGCCGCGTTACATCGAGAAGACTCCGCCATGCATCGGAAACTGTCCGAGCGGCACCGACATAAGAGGCGTGCTGACCACGATCGCTCAGGCCGAGGCCTACGGAAGGACGACCGAGCAGGCTTACGAGATCGCGTGGCGGATGATCCTCGAGAACAACCCGTTTCCAGCCACCTGCGGAAGGGTCTGCCCTCACCCGTGCGAAGCAAACTGCAACCGGAAGGAGAAAGACGGGGCTGTCGGAATCAACGCGATTGAGCGGTTCCTGGGCGATGTCGCGCTGGCGAAGGGCTTCAAGCCCACGCGCCTCACGGAGGAGAAGTACGGGGAAGAGGTGGCGGTCGTCGGCGCCGGTCCGGCCGGCCTTTCATGCGCGTATCACCTGGCGCGGCGAGGTTACTCGGTAACGGTTTTCGAGGCCTTCGGCAAGGCGGGCGGAATGCTCCGCTACGGGATTCCGGAGTACCGCCTTCCACGGGAGGTGCTGGATGCCGAGATTCAGCGCATCGCCGACATGGGCGTCGAGATAAAATGTAACACCGTGGTCGGCAAGGACATCACGCTGGAGCAGCTCAAGAAAGATTACCAGGCCGTGTTCGTGGGCATCGGCGCTCACAAGGGCCTCAAGCTCAGGGTCCCGGGAGAGGACGCGCCCAACGTTTACACCGGAACCGAATTCCTCAACAAAGTCAACAGCGGGGAAAAGGCCGAGGTCGGCGGGAAGGTGCTCGTAGTGGGCGGCGGGGACACCGCCATTGACGCCGCGCGAATCAGCAAGCGCCTGGGTGCCGGCGTGACGATCGTCTACAGGCGGACCCGCAACGAGATGCCCGCGATAGCACCAGAAATAGAGGGCGCCCTAGAGGAGGGG
>JBBIMN010000291.1:0-2519 GCA_037444385.1 Acidobacteriota bacterium
AGAAGAACGGCGAGGCGTACATCCAATCCCACACCCACGGGAAATGAAGCGCCAACAGCAGGTAACCGTGGCGGAAAAGCCAGTCGTAGTCAAAAGTGACCCACTCTTCAAGCGAGCTGTGGCGGCATTCGACCTGGAGCCGCGAGAGCTCTTTCGCCAAGAGATCCGCGACGCGCCTGTGGCCTGTCCCTAGAGAGTAGGAAAGAAGCGCGGCTTTGCGGGTCATCTAGCCCGGGCGCGCTGAAAGGCCGTTTCGAGCGGAAGGTTCTCCACCGCCCACTCGGCGAGGACGGCGCAGAAGGCCGCGAAGATCAGCCCGCCGAAAACGTCCAGCACCCAGTGGAAGCCGAGGTAGAGCGTCGAGAAGAGCACGAGCCATGCGAGCGCGGTCATCGTCCGGCGCAGCCGCTTGTTGCGGCTTCGGGCAACGATCATCGCGAAGGAGAAGGCCAGCGAGGTGTGGAAAGAGGGGAAGCAGTTGTTGAGGCCGGAGAGCGGCCGCAAACCTTCAATCAGGAAAGGCGAAATCTGGTTCATCAGAAGCTGAACCTCGCCGTCGCTAGCCGACCACCTTTCCGCCACGGGCACGAGGATGTAGAACGGGATGATGAAGAGGTAATTCAGGATGGCGCCCCAGAAGAGCTTGCGCGTAATCTCGAATTCGCCCTCGCGGTAGGTGGCCAGTATGGCGACCAGCCCGATTACAGGGAAGACGTAGAGGTAGATGACCGAAAGGGCGTAGGTCAGCCACGGCGCGTTTATGACCTGAAAGAGAGCGGTGGCCGGCCCTTCGAGCCTCAGAAAGTATGGCGTGAAGTCCCACCTGAGATACGAGGTGATCTGGGCGTCGTACTTGGTTTCGAGGATGTCCATGAAGATGATTACCGCGAGCGTCGCCACGTAAAAGAGCCAGATGAAGTCCATCGCGTGGCGTTTTACGATCTTGGCAACGAGCTTGGGCACCGATTCGCCGGGAAGACACCACGCCGCGAGGCCCCAGAAGGCCGCCACGGTAAAGGCGAGCCCCAGCAGCAAGACCAGATCCTGGCGGGCAAAGACCATCGCGCTCCCCAATACCAACCGGCCAAAGTATAACACCTTAAGCCGCTGATTTTCAAGCCGGTTGGTATCGGGGTGCCGTGGGGCCGGGGTATCTGCGTTGGTTGTGCTTCCTTCTCCGTTACACCGTTACGAAGTACCGGCGGGGGGACACTTTCGCACGGCCGGGGCGGAGCTTTCAGAAACGGGTGTAAGAGTTTTAGGAGCGGGGGCGGCAAGTATGAAGGCTGAATTATGGGGCCTTCTGGCCATTGGCAAGGATAGCTGTTCAGCAAAGACGGACTGTAGGGGGAAGGCCCGTGTCCCATAGCGCGGCGCGCATCGGCCCAGATAGCCAAGCGGACTACTTTGGACAGCGGTGCCCCTTGCCAACAACCCACGGCCTGCTAGCGGCCTTCAGGCCAGTCTGTCCAGCCCCTCTTTAAGCTCCTTGAGCAAATCCTCTTTGTCCTCGCAACCTACCGAGAGGCGCACCAGCCCGTCGCTGATTCCGGCGGAGAGGCGGTCCTTGCGGCTCATCCCGGCGTGCGTCATGGAGGCGGGGTGCTGAATGAGTGTCTCGATTCCTCCCAAAGAAACGGCGAGCGTCATCAAACTGGTGTTATCCAGGAAACGCTTGCCCGCCTCAAAGCCGCCCTTCAGTTCAAAAGAGATCAGAGAACCGGGACCGGCCATCTGTCTCGCGATAAGAGCCGCCTTGGCTGTGTCTTTTTCAAGCCCCGGATACTTTACCCAAGCCACGGCTGGGTGAGAGGCCAGAAGCTCCGCGACCGAGCGCGCGTTCTCCTGCGCGGCCTTCACCCGAAGCGCCAGCGTCTTTACGCCGCGAAGCACAAGCCACGCCTGGTGCGGGTCCATCGTCCCGCCAAGGTGGGTCAAAACGGAGCGGACCCTTTTGAAGAGGCCATCTTCCTTGAAAACGATGATTCCGCCCACGACGTCGGCGTGGCCGTTGATGAACTTCGTCACCGAATGCAAAACGACGTCCGCGCCGTGCCTCAGCGGCTTCTGGAGGATCGGACTCAAGAAGGTGTTGTCCACTACCAACAGCGCGCCTTTTGCGTGCGCCCACTCTGAACAGGCGGCCAGATCGGTTATCGAGAGCGTTGGATTGGTCGGCGTTTCCACGTAGAGCAGCTTGGTGTTTGGCCTCCACGCGCTCTTGACGGCCTCAAAGTCCCCGGTATCCACGAAGGTCGCGGACACCCCGAACCGAGAGAAGTCGCGCTCCAGGATGATCCGCGACGGCCCGTACATCGCGCTCGACGCGACTACGTGGCCGCCTTGGCTCAGCAGAGTGAAATAGAGCGTCGAAACGGCGGCCATGCCGGAAGCGGTGGCGAGCGAAGCCATGCCCTCTTCAAGCGCCGCGATGTTGTCCTCCAGCATCTTCGTGGTCGGGTTGCCCAGGCGCGTGTAGATGTAGCCGGGCTCGGTACCCGCGAATCTCGCCGCCCCCT
>JBBIMN010000291.1:2529-2852 GCA_037444385.1 Acidobacteriota bacterium
GATCGGTGGAGGCGAAAGCAAACGTGGACGTCTGGTAGACCGGCGCCGCCACCGCGCCGAACTCCGGGTCCGGCGACTGTCCGGCGTGGATGCACAGCGTGTCTATTTTGAAATCGCCTCGGTGCTCGCTCATGGCTACCCCTTATGGAAGCGCGCGGCGGAGCGCCGCGCAGCTTGAATTGTCTCACGTTTTAGCCCGCCGGAGCAAGTTCATTCGGCTCTCTTCACCTTTCATCAGGGTTCGGGGGTTAGGGGTTGGGGTTCAGGGCAAAAAAAAGCAGGTGCCACAACCCTATCCCCTTGACCCTCCACCCGTTATCCCT
>JBBIMN010000292.1:0-2850 GCA_037444385.1 Acidobacteriota bacterium
GAAAGCGTCCTTGCCGCCCTCGACCGTGATGAAACCATAACCCTTCTTCTCGTCGAACCACTTTACAATACCGTTTACCACTTGCTACTCCTTGTTCGTCACTCCACTTCAACAAACCATTTGTTGAGGTGTGCAAGTGAACTCTACCAAAAAAAGGCCCCCTTGTCAAGGGGGGGAGCGAGTTTGTTGAAAAGTCCCCTCAGCGTAGCGCCTCCACACTCCACCCGTTTCTTGCGAGAGCTTCAAGAACGCTGTTCGCCGCCCGGAGCTTTCTTCTCTTGCGAAGCGCAGCCCCAGAAGGCCTTCCGGCACCGGCGGGCCATTGATGGGAGGGCTGTGTCTCTAGTGGGAAGCTCCTTGCGCGCCTGCTTTCGGGCGACGGGAGTGGTATAATGAATAATCTGAAGGAGGCCTTTCGTGGCGCAAAAGGGTGTCCCTGTTTCTATCGCCATACGCCATAAACTCCTCTACAATCATCCCGCTCCGCCAGAGGAGTTGAGCCGCATCGGTGACCAGCACAAGGAGCAAGGGCTTTGGCATGACGCCCTCGAGTTCTACAGGGTGGCCAGAGCGGATGACAGGTTGGAGGTCATCGCCTCCAATGCGGTTCGGGAGGCGGACATCGTCCTCTATCTCAACGCCTTCAAGGGCCTTGGCCGTGAGCCAGAAAGAGGCCAACTGGATGAGCTTAAGGCTTCGGCTCTGCGCCTTGGAAAAGAATCGGTCGCCAGGAGAATTGATATGCTGCTCTTCTCGAAAGGGAAAGAATAGAGTGGCGCCAGGCAACCTCCGCATTGCACCAGCTACGCATCTCGCGAAAACCACGGAGATTAAGGAGAGGCGGATTCTCAAGGAGGCAACAAAGCGGAAGGGCTGATGGATGAACCTCAATCCCGTGCCCTCTCTGGTTCATGGCCCCTTCCAAATAGGCATCCGGCGGGACACGGCGCCAGTGATGCTGTTCACTTGCCAAGGAGGAGATGAATGATTGAAGCCCGGCACCTTGCCAAGCGGTTCGGAACGGCAGACGCTGTCAAGGACGTCTCTTTCAAGGTCGCGAAGGGAGAAGTGGTTGGATTCCTGGGGCCCAACGGCGCGGGAAAAACCACGACGATCCGCATGGTAACAGGTTATCTTCAACCTACCAACGGGGAGGCTGTCGTAAACGACCGCAGCGTCCTCGAAGAGCCGATGGAAGCCCGGTCGGCCATCGGTTACCTGCCCGAAAACAACCCGCTCTACGAGGATCTTCGCGTGAGAGAGTACCTCGAGTTTCGCGCGGCGCTAAAGCGCGTGCCGCGAAGAAAGCGCGCCTCGCGCATCGCCGAGGTGGCCCAGATGACGGAAACGGGCGACGTCCTCGGCAAGATCATAGGCGCATGCTCAAAGGGTTATCGCCAAAGGATAGGACTTGCCGACGCGCTTTTGGCCGATCCGCCGGTCTTGATCCTCGACGAACCGACGGTCGGGCTAGACCCCGCCCAGATCGTCCGCACGAGAGACCTGATCAAGGCGCTGGCGAAGCAGCACACGGTGATTCTTTCCACGCACATCCTCCCGGAAGTCGAGGCGATCTGCAGCCGGGCGCTCATCATCCACAGGGGCAGCCTTCTTTACGACGGCCGCGTCGAAGACTTGGGCAAGAACCTTTCCAGCGAAGACGTCGTGATTTGCCGCGTCGCTGGAGAGCCTGGCGCCGTCGAGACTTGTCTAGCGAATGTGCAAGGCGTCGAGCGCGTAGAGAGGCTCGATAAAGTTGACGGCCGCCCGCGGTTTTGCGTAGCCGTCTCCAAAGGCGACAGCGCGCGCGAGGCGATTTTCTGGGCCTTGGCCGAAGCACGGCTGCCGCTTTTAGAGATGGCCACTTCGCACGTCTCTCTCGAAGAGGCTTTTCTCTCGCTGACGACGGACGAAGCCGCGCCCGCCTTGAAAAACAAGGAGGTGCTCCAATGAAAGGGACGTTGGCGGTGGCAAGAAAGGAACTTCGCTCCTACTTCTTCGCCCCTATGGCCTATATCGTGATAGCGGTTTTCCTGCTGCTGAACGGCTTCATTTTCTCGGTGATCATGACGGCGCTGAGCCAGCCAGGGGCCGCTTCAGCGTCGCCGCTCGGCCTCTTCTTCGGAGGCACTCTCTTTTTCTGGCTCTTCGTCATTGCCACCGTCCCCGCGATAACGATGAAGCTCGGCGCAGAGGAGCGGAAAACCGGGACGCTGGAAACGCTGTTGACCGCACCGGTGAGCGACTTCGGCGTCGTTGCCGGAAAGTACATCGCCGCGATGGGGCTTTACTGTGCCTGCTGGCTGCCCACACTCCTTTACGTCTGGGTGATCACCCGCTTTTCCCAGGTTGACCTGGGGCCGGTGCTTGGCGGCTACCTCGGTGTTTTGCTGCTGGGCATTTTCTTCGTAGCGGTGGGCCTGTTTACGAGTTTCGCGGCGCGCAACCAGTTGGTGGCGGCCATAATGGCCTTCGCGATCCTCATCCTTTTACTGGCGGTCTCCATCCTCGGCTTTTTGGTCACAGACCCGCTCTGGCAAGGCGTCCTGGAATACGCTGACCTCTGGTCAATCGTCCAAAATTTCGGGAAGGGCCTTTTTGACACCCGCGCCATCGTTTACCTCTTGAGCGGCGCGGGCTTGTTTCTCGCGCTCTCTTACCAGGCCCTGGAGGCCGGGAGGTTTTCGCGATGAAAGGCCGCACGCTTCGCACGACCAACTGGGGCGTTTTTCTCGCCGCGCTCGTTGCCCTTTTTGTCATCGTGAACTACATGAGCTTCCGCCATTACAAGCGATGGGACTGGACCGCCTCTTCGGCCTACTCAATCTCTCCTCAGACCGAGAAGGTGCT
>JBBIMN010000293.1:0-2844 GCA_037444385.1 Acidobacteriota bacterium
TCGATCCCGATTACCTCAAACTCGTCCTCTCTACCTGATATGCGTCAGCCCTGGCGCAGGGGGGGTGATTGAACGCGAGGGTCAGGAGCGCGGCATTCATGCCGCTTCAACACGAACCCGACCCACTGTCCAAGCTTGTTCGTTCGCGTCGGACGGAGACTTGCCTCGTTCTCGGTATTCCCATTGAAGCGGTGTAAACGCCGCGCTCCTCGGGTGTGACCCTCACTTCACATCGCACCCGCTGGGGAGCGATTCGGATGGGTGGGCAAATCGTCTCGTCGCGCTGCGTCACGGCCGCAGCCGGGCTGAGCGGAAGCCCGGCCCCCACCCGCGCTTGCGAGATCCGACACGCTGTGACCACCACTTTGGATCACACCCGTGGTTCGTCGTGGTTTGCGTCCTTGCCTTCTGGCGCCTTTGCGTTAAGTCTGTCTTTTGGCCGCGCCAAAAATTCCCCAAGAATTCAGTTGCGCAGCGGGTTGCATTTGCTAAATTTCTCGTCCGCTTTTCTCCGGTGTTGGGAAAGGCAATATCGGTAAGACCATTAACATACAATTGTTCTTTCTATGGCTGGACAACGAATTCGAATTCGCCTCAAGGCGTACGACCACCGCGTGATCGACCAATCCGCCCGCGACATCGCGGACACGGTCAAGCGCACCGGAGCCCGCGTTGCCGGGCCCATCCCTCTTCCCACCCGCGTCGAGCGCTTCACGGTTCAACGCTCGCCGCACTCCGACAAGAAGTCCCAGGAAACCTTCGAGCAGCGCACGCACAAGCGCCTGATCGACATCATCGAACCCACCGCCAAGACCGTCGATGAGCTGAAGAAGCTCAACCTCCCCGCTGGCGTCGATATCACCATCAAAATCTAAGCGGCGTAACGGCGCAACTCCCCAACCCTTTCATCAACTTATGCCACTCGGACTTTTAGGAAAAAAACTCGGCAGCGCGCGCGTCTATGACGCGAAAGGCGTTCTCATCCCGGTCACCGTTGTGCTGGCGGGCCCCAACCGGGTGCTCCAGGTCAAAACCAGCGCCGGCAAGGACGGCTACAACGCCGTCCAACTCGGATTCGACGACCAGAAGGAGCAGCGCCTCGCCAAGCCGCTGCTCGGCCATATCAAGAAATTTAATGGCGTCGCCGTCAAGCGCGTGAAGGAATTCCGCGACTTCTCCAAGGACGTGAAGCCCGGCGATATCGTCGGCCCCACGCTGTTCGCCCCGGGCGATTTCGTGGACGCCATCGGCACCACCAAGGGCCGCGGCTTCGAGGGTGTGGTCGCCCGCCATGCGTTCGCGGGCGGCGATTCGACGCACGGCGCCAAAGGCTGGCATCGCCGCTCCGGCGCCATCGGCCAGCGCCTGTTCCCCGGCACCGTCATGCGCGGCATGAAGATGCCCGGCCACCTCGGCCAGGTCCGCCGCACCACCCAGAACCTCGAGGTCATCCAGGTGCGCGAAGCCGAAAATCTCATTCTCATCAAGGGAGCCATCCCGGGCGCCGAAGGCGATTACGTGGTGATCCGCGAATCCAAGAAACGTCCGAAGGGCTGGAAGCCGCCGGTCTCGATTGCGGGCAAGAAGCTCAAAGGCGGCGGCGATGCCAAGAAAGCTGAAGCCAAGAAGTAGTTGACACGATGGGACGGCGCGCAGCCCGTCCCGGCCGCGACTGCAGAGCGGCCCAAACGCGATTGCCATGAAACTCACGATTAAAGACATCAAAGGACAGAACCAGGGCGAGCTGGAGGTGAAATTCCCCCTCGTCGAAAACGGGAAGGGGACCCAGGCGGTTCATGACGTGGTGGTGGCCTACCAGGCCGCCCAGCGCATGGGCACGGCCTGCACCAAGAACGTCGGCGATGTCGCCGGCACGAACAAGAAGCCGTGGCGGCAAAAAGGCACGGGCCGCGCCCGCGCCGGCTCCTTCCAATCCCCCCTGTGGCGCGGCGGCGGCGTGGTCTTCGGACCCAAGCCCCGCGACTTCGCCAAGAAGGTCAACAGCAAGACCCGGCAGCTCGCCTTGCGCAAGGCGCTCAGCGAACGCATCAAGGCCGGCGACGTCCTCGTGGTTGACAGCCTGAAGCTGGGTTCCAGCAAGACGAAGGAGTTTGCCGGTATGCTGTCGGCGCTCGATCTGAATGGCACCACGCTCATCGTTTCGCATGAGGCGGACAAAAACCTGACCCTGGCCTCGCGCAATGTGCCGGGCGTGACGCTGACCACGAGCGAGTCGTTGAACACCTACGAGGTGCTGCGCCAGGACAAACTGGTGTTCACCAGGGGCGCGTTCGAGAAGGTGGAAGCCCGGCTGGCCAAAGAATAAATTCTTATGAATTCTTTTGAAATTATCAAAACAGTGCGGCTGACGGAAAAAGGCACGCGCCAGGGCGAACGCTTCAACCAATACACCATCGTAGCCGATCGCCGCGCCAACAAAACGCAGATCCGCAAGGCGGTGCAGGAATTGTTCAAGGTGATGGTGCTCAAGGTCAATACGCTGAACGTCAGCGGCAAGCTCCGCCGCCAGCGCACGCTCCAGGCCGGCCAGGCGCCCGACTGGAAAAAAGCCATCGTCACTCTCAAGGAAGGCGACAAGATCGATCTCGCGTAACCTCTTGTTCCATTTTGACAACGCAAGGCCGGCCTCAAGCCGGCCTTTTTACTGGAGGGCATTGCTCCGTCAATGCCCCGGATCAGGAATAGGGGCAAGCGGCTTTCATTCGGAGTTCAGTGTTGGATGTTTGAACTTCAAACTTTGAACCTCAAAAATGCACCTCGCGCTGTGTTTTTTTGCAGATTGCTAGAAAAGAGCAGGATTTTGGCACGGACTAGTTACGAAAT
>JBBIMN010000294.1:0-2840 GCA_037444385.1 Acidobacteriota bacterium
AGGAAGCCGCGGCTGCTTTTCATTGATCGAGGCGCATCTTGCGGGCGGCCCGTGCAAAGTCAACCCGCTTCGGTGGGCCGGGCACATCGATCCAGGCCAAGGCCGCGACGGACGAGAGCCGCCGACAAGTTGTCTCCTCCCGCGAGAAATCCCGCGTCACGGTTCGGGGCCTTGAGAAATTCGGCGCGTCGCCTTGCTCTTTGAGGAGCGCCGCAACCCGCGGGATCGACTCGGGCTCCTTCCGGTGGGGCTGGATGCCCCACCGGAAGTACCCGGATGGGACGGGCGGGAGGACTGTCCCTTCTCAGCCGGAACGCTTCAGTAGCGAGGCCACATTCTCCCTCACCCCGGCCTCTCCCCCTCGGAGAGGGAGCAGCTTTTCCCGCGCTGGGCCAGGGCCGCTGGTCGGTGACTTTTTCCGGGGCGGCGTTGACCGGTTCCCGCTCCCGGGGGAGAGCCTCATCACCCACGGCATCGCTCCGGCTCAGTAGCGGTAGTGTTCCGGCTTGTAGGGGCCTTCGACGGGCACGCCGATGTACTTGGCCTGGTGCTCGGTGAGTTGGGTGAGTTTGACGCCGATCTTTTCCAGGTGCAGGCGGGCGACTTCTTCGTCGAGCTTCTTGGGCAGGCGATAGACGCCAACCTTGTAGGTGTCCTTGCCCGCCCAGAGGTCGAGTTGCGCGAGGCACTGGTTGGTGAAGGAGTTGGACATGACGAAGCTGGGATGGCCTTCGGCGCAGCCGAGGTTCACAAGCCGGCCTTCGGCAAGCAGGTAGATGCTGCGGCCGCCGGGCAGATCGTAGCGGTCCACCTGCGGCTTGATGTTCAATTTGGTCACGCCCTTGGCGTGGTTGAGGCGGTCCACCTGAATCTCGTTGTCGAAATGGCCGATGTTGCAGACGATCGCCTGGTCCTTCATCTGGAGGATGTGTTCCAGGGTGATGACGTCACAGTTGCCGGTGGTGGTGACAAAGATGTCCGCCTCCGGCAGGGCGTCTTCGAGGGTGGTCACCTGGAATCCTTCCATCGCGGCCTGGAGGGCGTTGATGGGATCAATCTCCGTGACGATGACGCGGGAGCCAAAACCGCGCAGGCTGTGAGAGCTGCCCTTGCCGACGTCGCCGTAGCCGCAAACGACCGCGGTCTTGCCCGCCAGCATCACGCCGAGGGCGCGCTTGAGGCCGTCGCTCAGGGACTCGCGGCAGCCGTAGAGGTTGTCGAATTTCGACTTGGTGACCGAGTCGTTGACGTTGATGGCGGGGACGAGGAGTTTGCCGGCTTCCAGCATCTGGTAGAGCCGATGGACGCCGGTGGTCGTTTCTTCGCTGACGCCTTTCCAGCCTTTCACGGCTTGGGTGAACCAGCCGGCGCGGGTCCGGGCGCATTTCTTGAGCAGGTCCTTGATGACCTGTTCCTCGTGGCTGGCGCTGGCCGTGTTGACCCAGTCGCTGCCGTGTTCCATCTCGTAGCCTTTGTGGAGCAGCAGCGTGGCGTCGCCGCCGTCATCGACGATCAACTCCGGGCCTTGGTGGCCGGGGTGCGTGAGCGCGGCGAGGGTGAAATCCCAATATTCTTCGAGCGTCTCGCCCTTGAAGGCGAAGACGGGCACGCCGGCCCGGGCGACGGCGGCGGCGGCGTGGTCCTGGGTGGAGAAGATGTTGCAACTGGCCCAGCGGACGGAGGCGCCGAGTTCCACGAGCGTCTCGATAAGCACCGCCGTCTCGATGGTCATGTGGAGGGAGCCGGACACCCGGACGCCCCGGAGCGGCTTGGGCGGGCCGTATTTGGCGCGGATGGCCATGAGACCGGGCATTTCCTGCTCGGCCACGCCGATTTCCTTGCGGCCGAGTTCGGCGAGGGTGAGATCCTTCACGAAGAAGTCCGGCTTGGATTTGCCGTTGCCGTTGCGCTTGGGGGACGCGGTCTTGGCGAGTTTTCGGCGGGATGAGGTGAGTTTGATGGTGGACATGGTGGTTGTTTGTTGAAAGGTGGAACTGTTAGATCGTTAAAAGCGTCGGCGGTCAGTCCAGTGGCGCGATTTTGTCAGGCATGCGCCCATCTGCGCAGGGCGAGCCACGCGTTCAGAGTTCCTCGCGATGGAGTGCCGCCCATTCGACCACCAAGCTCCGGGCACGGGGGGCAATTCGCCTTGCGTGAGGCGGAGGGTGTGGAGGTCAAATATGGCTTCATGCCCCTGTTATTCAGCGTGAAAGTGGGCGGGCGCGTGCTCTCGGGTCTGAAACAGAATGCGGATGCCAAAGAATCGGGCAATCTAGGCATACGCTGAAGCCTGTTGCAGCCCCGGCCAGAGTGCCTCCGGTGTCATGCCCGTGACTTCCAAGTGGAGCGCATCGGCCCCGGCGTCCCCTTCGTCGGACCAGACGATGGCCCGCCCGTTCCTTTCGATCCGAAAGCGCGCAAACGCTTCAAGGTCGCGCCAAATGGAGAACACGCCTTTACCCACTTGCGCCGACAGATCAACGACGCCTTCCACGCCGTCGTCATAACGGAGTTGCTGGCGGTAACCGGGCAGCGCCTGGGCAAAGCGAATCCGTTTCATACGGCTCCCATCTTCCCTTATCTCAGCGCCTTTTTCAACGCCGCGGCCTTGTCGGTGCGTTCCCAAGTCAGATCGGGATCGGTCTTGCCGAAATGGCCGTAGTTGGTCGTCTTGGCGTAAATCGGGCGGAGCAGGTCGAGCTGCTTGATGATGGCCGCCGGCTTGAAGTTGAAGACTTCGCAAACCGCCTTCTCGATCATCTCGTCGGTGATGCCGTCCACCGCGGTGCCGAACGTGTTGACGCAGACGCTCACCGGGTCGGGGTAGCCGATGGCGTAGG
>JBBIMN010000295.1:0-2836 GCA_037444385.1 Acidobacteriota bacterium
CTGCATGGAACTCCGGTTTGAGTGCGTCTTCCTCGACAACCTTTCGTGCCTGTTCACCGGGATCAAAGAGAACGACGCGGACGCCTGGGAGTTGGTCCTGCCGTGGCTGCTTGAACTGCGCCGCAACCGTATTGCCGTCGTCTTCATCGCCCACGCCGGCCGCAACGGCTATATGCGCGGCACCTCCCGCCGGGAGGACGCCGCCTTCTGGGTACTCCAGTTGGCGGAAGCGAAGGACGCCGGGGAGATCCAAAATGGGGCCAAGTTCGTCGCTCGATTTGTGAAGAATCGAAACTCGACCGAGCAGGTATGCCCTCCGCTGGAATGGCACTTCTACAAACCAAAGGACGAAGCGAAAGCGCGGGTTTCCTGGAAGCCACTTTCCACGCTCGAAATCTTCCGCCAGTGGATCGAGGACGGCCTGACTGGCGCAACGGACATTGCCGCCGAAATGGGAATATCCAAAGGCCAGGTGAGCAAGCTGGCCAAGCGGGGCACGGCGGCTGGCTGGCTCAAGAAGGACGGCCGCGACTACGTGTGGGTCGCCCCGCAGTGAACTCGTTTCCCCAATCACACCCTATACCGGGGAAACGGGAAACGAAGGGAAACGAAACGGGAAACGAAATCGTTTCCACCCCTGAAAACCTCGAAATCGCTTGCAAATCCGCTCAGGTGAGGAAACGAACCAAAATAGCACAGAGGAAACGAAGGCGGGGGTTTCGCCTCTCTCTTGTTTCCTGTCCCGCGCGCGTCCGCTTCCCGCAAACGGCATGAACACTGACTTCTACCTCGTTCAAACCCCGGCCCTCTGCTTCACGTTCATCGGCCGAACCGAGCCGGACGGCGATCACGTCTGGCTCTGCGCGCCGGGCGGCCGCCGGCTGCTCCGCGTGCCCCGCGAATACGTCCAACCTTCGACGCTGGAAGAAACCGCCGTGTGGTTGGCGGCGGACCGTCAGGCCGCCCTCGCCTCGCGCAACTGAAGCGCCGCCAGCGCGTCCTGGTCGTGGACCTCGCCTGAAGCCGCCCTGGCACCGCCCCGCGCGCCCCGGCGTGGACTTGTTCCCCGCCGAAACCGCCCGAAGCCCGAAACGTGTGAACGGGCGCTTGACGCTGGAAAAGGTTAGGCCCAGGCTCCCCGCATGGTGCGAGAAGACCCGTTCACGACGCAGGAATCGGCAGACAGCGGAAGGGCGTGAGATGAAGTTCAAACTCCTTGGCGCAATGATCGGCGTCGCGGCATGGACCGTAGCCGTGGGCTGCTTGGTGGCCGTCAAGTCGCAGGAGGTCGATTGGGGCCGCACCTTTCTTGCCTGGCTAGTCGGAGCCGTCGCAACAGTAATCCTCGTTTGGATTCACCGAGCCGTTGACAAAGTGAGGCGCTTTCTTCCCCTTGTGGCAGTCGCGGCTACCCTCGCCTTCGCCCCGTGGCGCGAGCATGGGCGCCGTGAGTACGCGCCGATCGTGGCTCCGCCGGGTCCTGCCGCGCTCGTTGACTTCTATCTGCTCGCTGCGTGGTGGCTGGGCATTGCCGCGCTGACTATTGCCTGGAGGTACGCCAGGAAGCCCCCGCTGGAACCCCCAGTCAAGTAGGGTGGGCAATCTCGGCAAGCCTCCGCCGTAGTTCAACGTCTTCTCCTGCTCGGGGGCGCGCCACCGCTGCAAAGCTTGGCCGCCCAGCCGTCCAACTCTTGGACGCCGGCCCGGCCCGCCCGCCCCGGCCTCTCTGCCGGAAGAATCAGCCACCCGCTCCGAACCTCCCGCGCCTGTGCCCCTTCCGTGGACCGGAAAGCGCCCTCCGAGGCCGCCGTTGCCCTCTGGCATGGGCCTTGCGCCGTTTGCTGCCATGCTGGGGACTCGGTTCGCATCTTCGGCGGCCATCGCGTTTGCGTGGCTGTCTGTCACCGCGTGCAGTTGGCTCGCAGTGTTCAGCGCACAGTCTGCGCCGGTTTCAAACCAACAAGGCGCTAGCATGGTCAAGGGATGGTTGCTAACGACCCCGAATCCATTGGAAACGCCATTGTCGGGCAAAACAGTTGATGGTGTTCAGGTTTTCAGGGACCAGCAAGGACAAGCTCTTTACTGCGTCGTGTCTCTGAAGCCTGAAGGGTTCATTATCACAAGCGCGGATACGGAAGTGGAGCCGGTCATCGCGTTCTCCGCCACAGGTAGTTTTCAAACAAACCGGGATTCCCCGCTATTCGCGCTCGTCGGGCACGACCTTCCTGCCCGGCTTAGCGCGGCCCGGCAGCAAAGCCAGCTTAAGGGGGCGAGTCCAAGCGCCGCCTCATCGAAGTGGACACGCCTCATGCAGCAAGCAACGGGGCACCAGCCAAAGGACAATGGCCTTGCCGTCGTTGATGACCAGAGGGTGGCCCCGTTCATCCAGAGCCGCTGGGATCAAGGCGGGATCTGGGATGGCTCAGGCTATGTGGCCTGCTACAATTACTACACTCCGCCGTACGCCTCTGGAACCAGCAGTAATTATGTCTGTGGCTGCGTCAGCACAGCCTGGGCGCAGATCATGCGCTACTTCCAGTATCCAACGCAGCCCATCGGCACGAGCTCATTCTCCATCCAAGTGGATGGCGTAGCTACTACCCACGCGTTAAGGGGTGGCGATGGATCGGGAGGGCCATACAACTGGAGTCAGATGCCGCTTGTCCCAGGATTGGGCACGACGGAGCAGGCGCGCCAAGCCATCGGCACCTTGACAGCGGACATCGGTGTGGCCTCGTCCACGAGCTATCGTTCCGACGGTTCCTCGGCAGCGATGTCCAATTCTGAACTCGAAGATGTGTTTCGGTTCGCCAATGTCGTGTGGGACAGTGGCTTG
>JBBIMN010000296.1:0-2835 GCA_037444385.1 Acidobacteriota bacterium
GGAAGCAAAACAGGACTTCCGCTCATAATGCTATATAGCCTCCAGAAGAAATATAGCGCCTGTTTGGGGGCGGAATCAAGCTATGCCAGCGGTCATCCCGCGCCGTACCGCCGCCACGCCGTTTGAACGGCGGACGCTGGCCGCCCACTTACGCCTTCACAACGTTTGGCGCGTCCCGCAAAATCCCGCGCGTGTCAACAATGAGCTTGGCGTGTTTGGCTAGAAGGTTGTAGTCCACCGCCTTGTGGTCGGTGACAATCACGGCGGCATCGAAGGTGGCGATGGACCTTGGCGTAAGCGCTTTGCTCGGCATGTCGAAGTTGTATTCGCGGGTCTTCCATATCTTTGAAATGTGCGGATCGTGGTAGGCGATCTCGGCCCCCTCTTTTTGAATCAGGCCCATTATCTTGAGCGCCGGCGATTCGCGAATGTCGTCCACGTCACGCTTGTAGGCGACGCCTAGAATGAGGACTCTGGCGCCGTTGAGGCTTTTGCCGTGGCCGGCCAGGCCCCGCCTCAGAACCTCCACCACGTGGTAGGGCATGGCGGTGTTGATTTCGCCGGCAAGCTCGATGAACTTCGTTGGGAAGTCGAACTCCCTGGCCTTCCAGGTGAGGTAGAAGGGGTCAATGGGAATGCAGTGCCCCCCAAGCCCCGGCCCGGGGTAGAAGGGCATGAAGCCGAACGGCTTAGTCGCCGCGGCGCCGATAATCTCGAACACGTCCAAACCCATGCGCTCGCATAGCAGCTTGACTTCGTTCGCCATTGCGATGTTGACCGCGCGGAAAGTGTTCTCGTAGAGCTTGACCATCTCGGCGGCGCGAGTGGAGGAAACGGGGACGACCTTCCTGAAGGCAAGTCCGTAAAGCGCCACGGCGCGCCTGAGCGCCTCCTTGGAGTCCGCCCCCACCACTTTTGGGATCGCGGCGGTCGTAAAACGCTTGTTGCCTGGATCCTCGCGCTCGGGGCTGAAAGCGAGAAAAAAATCCCTGTTCGCCTTGAGTCCCGTTTCCTTCTCGATGATTGGCCGGACCACCTCATCGGTCGTGCCGGGCCACGTCGTGCTTTCGAGAACGACGAGCATCCCCGCCCGGACATGGGGAGACGTCGCTCTTGCCGTGTTTTCTATGAAGGACATGTCGGGTTCGCGGTGGTGCGTGAGCGGGGTGGGGACGCAGTAGATCAGGGCGTCAACTTCTCGAATATTCCTGAAATCCGTCGTGGCGGAAAAGCGGCCGGCCTTCACTTGCGCCGCGATGCGGCCGGCCGGAATGGTCTTGATGTAGGTCTCGCCTCTGGCTATGGTTTTTGGCTTGGCTGGATCAATGTCGAATCCAACCACCGCGCAACCCGCCTCGCAGAAGGCCAAAGACAGCGGCAGCCCCACGTAGCCGAGACCTACGACACCGATTCTTGGGTGTAACGCTCGTTTCGCCGTCATGACCGGACACCTCGATTTTTCTATTCGCCGTACACTTTCGCGACGTAGTCACGGTAAGCGCCTGACTGCACGCCGCGCCACCACTGCTCGTTCTTAAGATACCACGCCACTGTCTGTGAAAGCCCCTCGCCGAATGAGACATGCGGCCTGAACCCAAGCTCGCGTTCGGCCTTCGATGGATCAATGGCGTAGCGCCAGTCGTGGCCGGGGCGGTCTTTGACAAAGGCAATTCGCTCCTCTGGATTCCCGCCAGTAACCCCCTTTGCCGCGAAGAGCAGGCTTGAGAGGGAACGCACCAGGTCAATGTTCTTTCGCTCGCACCTGGCGCCGAGGTTGTAGACTTCGCCCGAGCGGCCCCTCTCGATCGCGAGGATCACGCCCCGGTTGTGGTCGTCCACGTGGATCCAGTCGCGGACGTTCATGCCGTTGCCGTAAACGGGAAGGTTCTCGCCGTCCACGAAGCGGGCGATCATGAAGGGAATCAGCTTCTCGGGGAACTGGTACGGCCCGTAGTTGTTGCAACAGCGGGTAATGACCACGTCGAGGCCGAAGGTTTTGTGGTAGGCCAGCGCCAGCATGTCCGCCGAGGCCTTGCTCGCCGAGTAGGGAGAGGAGGGCGAGACGGGCGTCGTCTCCGTGAAGGCTTCCGTCTCCCCGAGCGCGCCGTAGACCTCGTCGGTGGAGACCTGAAGAAAGCGTCCCGGCTTTTCCCGCCAAGCCTTGCGCGCCGCCTCCAAGAGTGTCGCCGTACCAAGGACGTTTGTACGGACGAAATCCATCGGGCCGAGGACCGAGCGGTCCACGTGGCTCTCGGCGGCAAAATGTACGACTAGGGCCGGAGTTTCTTCTAAAAATATCTTCTCCATGGTTTTTGCATTGACTATGTCAGCCTTTACGAAGCGATAACGTCCAGGGAAGGCCTCTTCGGTTCCCGCCAGGTTTTCAAGGTTCCCGGCGTAGGTGAGCGCGTCAACGACAATGATGCGCCATTCGGGCTTTTGCGCCAGCGCGAGACGGACGAAGTTGCTCCCGATGAAGCCCGCGCCGCCGGTGACGATGACGTTCTTCATTCGAGCCCTCTCGCCTTCAAATATTCCTTCAGCCCCGCTTCCCACGGCTGCGCGCCAGTCATCGCGAGGTCCCGCAGCCATCCGTGCACCGGGCGTTTCGCCAGCCTGGGGAACTCATCCGTCATGCACGGCTCAACGGCGCAATCAAGCTTGGCTTCGGCCACGATTCTCTTCGCGAAAGTGAACCACGTGACTGGGCCGCCGCCGTTAACCGTATGGCAAATGCCTGTAGCTCCCTGGCTCAGAAGAGAGGTGATCTGCCGCGCCAGCTCGCGCGTCCAGGTCGGCACTCCCCACTGGTCGTTCACTACTCGCAATACTTTT
>JBBIMN010000297.1:0-2822 GCA_037444385.1 Acidobacteriota bacterium
TAAGAAATACATCGCAGAACACAAACTGGTCCCGGCCGCCCAGGTACTCCCGAAGGCGCTTGTCCGTTTCCCTTCGGTCTTCGCGGGCCCTGTAACCTGAAAGGCCGGGTATCGCGTCAGCAAGCTTTTCGAGAAAGTTTTTCTCGCTCTTCTCCATGGCCGCGCCTCCTTCATCTAGGGTGCCGAGTTACCGGTGCTGAGGTTGGAGTACACGAAAAAAGAAAGTACAACGCACTCAGCACTCAGTCCTAAGTCCTCCTTGCTCAGTCCTGTCAATGAGTGTCTCCCGCCTTGCGAAGCAGGTGGACCGCCCGCCTCGCCGTCTTGATCATCCTGATGATGTCCTTGTCGGACGTGAACTTGGTCACCTGGATGTTGAGGACGATCTGGTAGCCCGTGTGGCGGATGCGTATGCCCGTGTCTCCGCCAATCTCCTCGCCGGCGGCCGCGGCGGCCCGAAGAAGCTCGGAGCCGGCTTCCTCTTTGCTGGGCCCGTAGGATTCGGCCACGGGGGCGGCGGGCAGCTCATCGGCTATGGGGGCCTTCGCGCCCTGGGCAGTGAGCGCGATGCCAGCCTCCTGGCCAATGTATTGGAAAAGCGGGAAAGCCGAGTTGACCACGCGGTCGCTCAGTTCGTACACCTTTTGGAACTGGTCGCGCAGGAGATCCACGCTGGGCTGCGGCAACGGAACTTTGTCGAAGAAATCGCCGTAGGCTTCGCGGACGATGGCCTGCTGTTCCGCGAAGTCCGGCTTATCGCGGTTAAAAGCGCGGAAGCGGCCGGTCAGGCGGTCCTTGGGATCCAAGATTCCAAGGAACCTGAGCGCGGCCATGGCCGGGTAAATGAGGTGGGCCGAAATCCCGCGCTTGTGCAGCTCGTCCCTGGTTATGGTCTCCCCTTGGTTGTGGACCTGCAAACTGTCAAGGACCGCTCTCAGTCCCTTGCGCGGAACGTAGGGTGGCGTGTCGGTGTGCTGTCTTGCCATTTTCATTCACTCCAAATCAATTGCCATTGGCGGAGGCCAAGCCGTCGGGGCATTGGGGCGCGGTTGGTAAAGCACGCGGCCCTTTCCGCCCGTAGCTGTCCAAGAGTACCAATCCATACGGCGCGTGTCAAGCGTTGGCGCCGTGGCATTTCTTGTATTTCTTTCCCGATCCGCATGGACAAGGATCGTTGCGGCCGATCTTCTCGTTTGCACGAACCACAGGCTTCGCGCTCTTCGCCTCTTTCTCTGGCGCCGAGTAGGAATATGAGCGCTCCCTCCGCTGCACCTGCCGCTCCTCATGCTGAATCGCCGGCTCCAACAGCATGAGATAACGGACCATCTCCTCTTCCATCCTGTCGAGAAGAGAAGTGAACGTCTCATAGCCTTCCCGCTTGTATTCGACCAGCGGGTCGCGCTGCCCGTAAGCCCGAAGGCCGATGCCCTCCTTCAGATGGTCCATCGTGAGGAGGTGGTCCTTCCACTGGTTGTCGAGGACCTGGAGCATGACCAAGCGCTCGTACTCGCGCATCAACTCTGCGCCAAGCCGGGCCTCCTTCTCCTCGTATTTGCGGACGAAGGCGGCGCGGAGAGCCGCCTGGAACTGCTCCGGGCGCCCCGCTTCCGCGTCCGGAGGCATCGCCTGGACGTCGAGACCGAAGTAATGGAGAACCTGCGTCTTGAGCCCATCCATGTTCCACTGGGATGGCGGCGCGTCCGCCAGGGTGTACTCTTCAATGAGCCACGCCAGGATGGCGTCGGCGGTTTCAAAGAGATAGTCCTTCAGGTTGTCCTTCGCGAGGACGCGCTTGCGCAGGCCGTAGATGGTCTCGCGTTGCTTGTTCATCACGTCGTCGTATTCGAGAAGGTGTTTGCGGATCTCGAAGTTGCGGGCCTCCACGGAGGTCTGCGCGCGCTCGATGGATTTGGTGACCCACGGGTGTTCGATGGGCACGCCCTCCTCCATGCCGAGCCTGCTCATCATATTCTTGAGGCGGTCGCCCCCGAAAAGGCGCATCAAGTCGTCTTCGAGCGAGAGGTAAAACCGGGAGGAGCCGGGGTCGCCCTGGCGGCCAGCGCGGCCGCGCAACTGGTTGTCAATGCGCCTCGACTCGTGGCGCTCGGTTCCAAGAATGTGAAGCCCGCCGAGGGCCACCACCTCTTCGTGCTCGCGATCGAAGACGTCGCGGAACTGCGCGAGGAGGCGCGCGTACTCCTCTGGCTGGGTCTCCGGGTCCGCCTTGGCTTTCGCCTGTCCTTCCGGGTTGCCGCCCAGCAGAATGTCGGTGCCGCGGCCGGCCATGTTGGTCGCGATCGTAACGGCGCCCTTTCGGCCGGCCTGGGCCACGATTTCGGCCTCTTTCTCGTGGTACTTCGCGTTGAGGACCACGTGGGAGATGCCACGGCGCTTCAATAGGGCGCTCATCCTCTCGCTCTTCTCGATGGAGACAGTGCCGACGAGCACCGGTTGGCCATTTGTGTGGCGTTCGGCGATCTCGTCGGCCGCCGCTTCCCACTTCTCCCGCTCGGTGCGGTAGACCAGGTCCGGGTTGTCTCTTCGTATCATCGGCTTGTCGGTCGGTATGACGACAACGTCAAGCTTGTATATCTTGTCGAACTCGGCCGCCTCGGTGTCGGCGGTGCCAGTCATGCCGCACAGTTTTTCGTAGAGGCGGAAATAATTCTGGAATGTAATGGTGGCGAGGGTCTGGTTCTCGGCTTGGATTTTGGCGCTTTCCTTCGCCTCGATGGCCTGGTGAAGGCCGTCGCTCCACCTGCGCCCCGGCATGACGCGGCCGGTGAACTCGTCCACGATGACGACCTCGCCGTTCTTGACCA
>JBBIMN010000298.1:0-2808 GCA_037444385.1 Acidobacteriota bacterium
CCTTTTGGCGGCGCGGGAGGTTGGAAATCAGGCGCGAGAAGGAAGCGAAAGGCCCCGTCAACATAAGCGATCGGGAAGACGCGCAAGAATTCGTCACCATTGATGAAGCGAAGTTCGTAGATGGGAACGGGCTGACGGCGGCGAAGCAAGATGCCGTAGGCCCCTTCGGCGGCGTTGTCGTCGCAGGAGTGCTCAAAGCGAATTGCCTTGATTGTGGACAGATCTCCCAGTTTGGCGTTGAGGAAAGCGCTTGCAAGAAATGGGGGAACAGAGGCCGCGGCTTTCTGGTAGTAGTCCCCGACTTTTGCTGCGGCCTCCGGATCGAACGTTTGCTCGTACCAGTCATGGGGATTCGGAAGGATCATGGTTTTCAAGAGTGCGTCGGCACGAGCGCCCTCGTTCTGGGATTGGGCCTTGATGATGTCTTTGACGAGGTGCTCGAGGCCGGAAGTGGAGTCGGGGTAAATGGGCGTAGACGCGGCAGCCGTTGCAGGAGGCAGCGTTGGCCCTTGGACGCGCGCTTCTTGAGCCGAAAGAACGGCGGCCCGCGGCAAAGCGATGGCGAGGCAGCATGCAATCTTGAACAATGAGCGAAGCATCGCGGAATGATCGCGTGAGGGAACAAAATTTTCAAGCTCGCGTCCAGGGGGATTGGGCGTGAGCTGACACCACGGCTGGAACGTGGTGCGGCTGGGCAAAGCGGGTCTAACGTGGGCGGAGAGGAGGACGGGGCGCGAGGGGCCGAGGGCGAAAATGCGGACGCGGGGCGAGCGGAGGTGGCACGAAGCGAAGGGACTCGCCGCAAACGGGACACTGGTCAGAACCGAGTAGATCGGCGCGAAGCCAATGGCCTCTCTCTTCACATCGTGGGTTGACGCATTGAACCGTGGAGCCCGGCATCAAGGACATAACGCTCTCCCCCAGTGGCTGCCTGCTCAGCGGATGACTGCGAGCCCCCATGGCAGCAAGGAAATGTGCGAGCGAACCGGACGAACGCGTGAATTGTTACGCGTGTGTGAAAGAGTGTCAACGGCAAATAAGCGACAGAAAGTGGAAATTATTTTGGGGTTGTGGAAAAACGTCAGGGTTTGGTTGGTTCGGAAGTCTTGGTATCGGCGATCGGTGCAAGTTCCGCAAGCTTGGCTTGAAGCTCGGCGAGATCGGCTTTTTGCTGCTCCAAGTCGGCCTGCATGGAGTCGAGCTTGGCTTTGCCGTCGCGGTCGTGCTCGTGATCGGGATTGGAGTAGAAAGTGTCCTGGGCGAGCGCAATTTCGCGCTGCTGGAGATCAACGCTTTCCTTTTTGTCCGCGATCTGTTGCTTCAAAGCTTCAATTTTTACCTTTTTCGCTGCGACCTCTTGGCGTCACCAGCGCCTTCTTGGGCCAGGGATGCGGACGAATTTTCGGATTGAGCCTGTGCATCCGTATCAGAAGGTGCGACCGGAGTGGAGGGACTTGCTTCCGGACCGGCGGAACTCGCGGTGGGGGTTTTGGGAGCAGCAGATGGCGGAGTCAGAGTGTCATTGTCGATGACGTGGGCAGGTTTCGGAGCAGCCTGTTTCTGCTGGCGCGCGCGGCGGGCAGCTTCGGCAACGGAAGGTTCGTCTTGGGCGGCCAGTCGGCCAGCGGAGAGCGAGGCTGCCACAAGAAGAAGGGCGAGCGCACGCAAAATTGTCTTCGGCGACATAGAAACCTCTCGTAGCTTCCCCCATGGGAGCCTTCTTTAAGGATACGACTGAGGAGAGCGGGGCTCAACCGGGAAGAAAAGGGCGCAGCGAAACAGGCAATGGCGCTCGCCCGGGATCAACGAGAGGGGGCGGCAGCGCCGGGGGGAACATCGCGGAAAGAGAGGTGGGTTTGCAGCCCGGAGAAGGGTTTGCCGCTGAGTTCGGCGTAAGGATAGATGAAATAGTTGAGAGGAGCGCCGTGCTGGTCCGGAGAGAGGCGGATGTCGCGGCCATAGGTGAAGAAGATGCGGTTGACGTCATGAGCTCCAAAGAAGTAATCGCGCCTGGCGGGATCTTTCCAGGCTTCGGAGGCGTCAATGGGAATCCAGCCGACGCCGTTTAGATAGAACTCGGCCCAGCAGTGGTAGCCAGGAATATCGCCACTTGTTTGGGACTCGGGTAGCGGGAACCCAATTTCGAAGCGAGCGGGAATGCCAGAGGCCCGCATCATGCCGATGAAGAGAGAATGGAAGTCCGTGCAGTTTCCGCGCTTCGAGGTGCAGGCCCATACAGCATCGCCACGGCCCCACCCTTCGCCGGACTTGTCGTAGCGCATGGTAGCAATCACGTAATTGTAGATGTGGCGGGCCCTGGCGAGGGTGGTGGTGTCGCCGGTGGTTTGTTGCCTGGCGAGATCGGAGATGACGCCGTCCAGGGGCACGAGTCTATCCGGTTCGAGGTAGCGCCGGAGTCCTGAGTTGTATGAAGAATTCCCGGCCACGATTTTCGCTGGGTCGGAATCAAGAGCGACCTTGTGCTCAAAACGGGTGGCCACGAAACGGATGGTGACGTCGAAGCCAGCGTGGAGATGAACGGGGGTGGGTTGAAAGAGGGCGAAGGCGTCGCCGTATTCGGATTCACGCCCCAAGCTATAGGCAAGGGGAGAAACGATCTGGAGGTTCTTGATTTGCTGGTAGTCGTCCCGCTGTGGAAGCGGAAGCCACAAAAGCAATTTTCCTTGCGCATCCCCGAAGGGAAGGACCCTGACCCGGTAGGTGAACGCAAAGGTGCGCGAGGGTGGGATGGGCGTGTCAGAGCGCAAGGGGTGGCTTCTCTTGCCCTGACGGCACGCAGCCACCCCT
>JBBIMN010000299.1:0-2452 GCA_037444385.1 Acidobacteriota bacterium
GGTCTTCACTCTCTTTTTCGACAGGCTCGCCAAAATCGGCTCGGACGGAATGCCGTACCCGCTTTTCTCCTTGGCGGCCCTCGTTCCATGGACATTCTTCTCTACCGGCCTCACGCAGTCCACCAACAGCCTTGTCGGTTCCGCAAACCTTATAAAGAAAGTCTATTTTCCGCGCAGCATCATTCCAGCGGCCGCCATATTTGCCGGCCTTGTTGACCTGGCTCTGGCTCTTCTTATGTTCTTTGGAGCGCTTGTGCTTTATGGCTGGTGGCCAGGTGCGGCCCTGGCGCTTCTGCCGCTGGTGGTTTTTTGGACGTGCATGGTCTCGTTTGGGACTGGCCTCTGGCTTTCGGCGCTAAACGTCGAGTACCGGGACGTAAAATTCGTCGCCCCTTTCCTGGTCCAAATATGGATGTTCGTTTCACCGGTCATTTACCCCGCAAGCCGCGTAACGGGGGCGCTTTCTCGCCGCGGGTGGCCCGAATGGCTTTACGGCCTCAACCCAATGGCCGGCGTGGTGGAAGCTTTCCGGTACGCGCTTTTAGGGACGACGGCGTGCCCAGCCTCCTTCTTCGTGGCCGGGGCTATGGTTACAACGCTTCTGTTGTTCTCGGGGGCGGCGTATTTCAGGCGGATGGAACGCACCTTTGCGGACGTCGTCTAATGAGTGATCTGGCCATACGCGCCGAAAACTTGTCGAAAATCTTCCCTCTCTGCGAACGCACTGATTTCAAAACCCTCCGCGATGTATTTGCCGACATGGCGCGCTTTTCCTTTCTACGCGACCGCCGCCGAAAACCAGAACTCGTAACCGCGCTTGAAGACGTTTCCTTCGAAATCCGCGCTGGCGAGGTGGTGGGCATTATCGGTCGAAACGGCGCCGGCAAGTCCACGCTCTTGAAAATACTCTCGCGCATAACCGACCCAACCTCCGGGCGGGCTGATGTCCACGGCCGCGTTGGCAGCCTGCTCGATGTGGGCACCGGTTTCCACCCCGAACTTTCCGGACGGGAGAACATCCTCTTGAACGGCGCCATCCTGGGTATGCGCCGAGCCGAAATTCTTCGAAAATTTGACGACATCATCGCCTTCGCCGAGGTCGAGCGCTTTATTGACACGCCCGTGAAGCACTATTCCAGCGGCATGTACTTAAGGCTCGCCTTCGCGGTCGCGGCGCACATGGACCCGGAAATCCTTTTGGTGGACGAGGTCCTCGCCGTGGGCGACGCTTCATTCCAGCGCAAGTGCCTCAACAAGATGCAGGAGGTTGGGACGGAGGGGCGCACGGTGCTCTTCGTCTCGCACAACATGCCCGCCGTGACGAGGCTCTGCCCTCGCGCTATCTTGCTCGATGGCGGGCGCGTCCTCGCCGACGGCCCGTCTCACAAGGTCGTGACGAGTTACCTCCAGTCTGGCGTGGGCTCCATGGCGTTCCGCGAATGGAGTGGCCCGGCAAAGGCGCCTGGCAACGAGGTGGCCCGCCTCCTTGCCGTGCGGGTCCACACCGAAGAGGGCATTGTCAGCGAGGCCGTGGACATCCGCAAACCCGCCGGCATTGACATGGAGTATGAGGTGCTAAAAGGCGGAACGGTTCTCGTTCCAAACTTTCATTTCTTTAGCGAAGAGGGCGCGTACCTCTTCGTCTCGATTGACGTGGATCCTAAGTGGCACAGGCGGCCCAAGCCCGAGGGAAGGTACCGTTCGACGGCGTGGATTCCAGGGAACTTGCTTGCCGAAGGGAGCGTCATAGTGGGCGCTGCCCTTTCGACCATGGATCCCGCGAGGGTTCACTTT
This sequence comes from Acidobacteriota bacterium, assembly GCA_037444385.1. Lineage (GTDB taxonomy): Bacteria > Acidobacteriota > UBA4820 > UBA4820 > DSQY01 > JAEMPZ01. The sequence continues at coordinate 1,795 of JBBIMN010000299.1, forward strand.
TTCGAGCGCGACGCGGTCGCTTTTCAGGTCATGGACAGCATGAACGGCGGCTCGGCCCGTGGTGATTACGCCGGCCACGTCCCCGGCCCCATTCGCCCGTTGCTTCGGTGGGAGACCAATATCCTTTAGGGAAGGGTAAGACGGGATGATGCGCCTTGACGGCTAGGATGGCCAGTGATTATCCGCACAGGATACAGCGGAATGAGGTGGTTTGGCTTTTCATCTTTCGGTCTCCCTGGCTTTCAGGTAGGTGGTTGAAATGGTGCCCGGTATCTCCGATCATAGCCGAGAGACTGGCGGGAGGTCTATTGAAAAATGATTAACGCGAGGCCCGCGGTAGAAGCCTTGTGCCGCTTGTGCCAGGGAGAACTTGAGCCAAGGTTCGAAGGAGAATTAATGGGGCGGCGCCGCGTGACATACTGGGCATGCGGTCGTTGCGGCCTGCTGCAAACCGACCCGCCCTGCTGGCTTGGAGAGGCGTACGATAGCGCCCTGTCCGACCTAGACACCGGCGTAGCGGAGCGCAACCTTCTTTACGCCCGAGTAACATCGGCCGTTTGCCGTCTTTTAGAAATCGGCCCAAACGACGAATGCCTGGATTTTGGCGGCGGCCACGGTCTCTTCACGCGTTTGATGAGAGACCGCGGCTACGATTTTC
>JBBIMN010000299.1:2478-2769 GCA_037444385.1 Acidobacteriota bacterium
ACGCGCACGGCCCCAACCTCTTCGCTCGCGGTTTCGATGGTGACCCTCAAGGTACATATACGATGGTCACGTCCTTTGAACTGCTTGAACACCTTGCCGACCCAAACGCCACCTTGACCGCCCTTTTCCACTCCGCTCAGCGCGCCTTGCTGGTGTCAACACTCTTGCATACGGGGCCGGACCCTTCCTGGTGGTACCTGGTTCCAGAAACCGGCCAGCACGTCTGCTTTTTCTCGGACAAGACCATGCGTTTTCTGGGCGCCAGATTTGGTTACGACGTTATTTGCTACC
>JBBIMN010000300.1:0-2209 GCA_037444385.1 Acidobacteriota bacterium
TGTGATTCTTACCGTTTCGCGCGCATTGCGAGCGCTTCGGCCTTGCCGGAGAGAGCCGCGGCGAAATCGGGGCGAATCGCCAGCGCCTTGTCAAAATCGCCCAATGCTTCCTGGAGGCTCTCCGCCGCGGCTTTTCCCCGCTGGTTCTGGTACTTGGCGAGCGTGAGGTTTGCGACGCCCAGGTTTACCCACGCGTTGGCGTGGTTCGGGTTGATCGCCGCCGCGTCCTTGAAGCACGCGATCGCGCGGGCCATGGAATCGGAAGGGTCGAGCCCATGCTTGATCTCGTACTCTCCTTGTATCCCGAAAACGCTGCCCATGTTGCTCAGAGCCCTCGCCTCCTTTGGGTCCCGTGCAAGAACGCGGCGGTAAGTGGTGACGGCCTTGTCCAATGACTGGCGCGGATCGGCGCCGCTTTGCAGGAGGTACTGCCCCGTCATTCCGTAGATGCCGCCGAGGTTGCTCAACGCCACCACGTCCGAAGGATCGATCGAGAGGGCCTTGTCATAGGCGTTTTCGGCGGACGCGAACGAGGCGCGAGGGTCCCCGCCCTTTCCGAGATCCCATTCTCCCTTGATGTAAAACGCCGTGCCCAGCTCGTTCAGGGCGAATGGGTCGGACGGCGCCAGCGCGACGGCGCGCTCGCCGGCCTCCGCCGCCTCCTTGAGCGCCTGGCTTGGGTCTTCCCCCCGGTAAAGCTGGTACTCGCCCCACCTCCAGCAGGCGTAGGCGCGGGTGGCAAAGGCACCGGCGCTTGATGGGTCCGCCTTCAGCGCGTTGTCGCAAGCCGCGAGGGCAGCCTCGTAAGCTTCTCGCGGCGAGGCCCCGGTCTGGTAAGTCATGAAAGTCATCACGGCGGTTTCCAAAAGCCCAAGCTTCTCGTATCCACCGGCGTCGTTTGGAGCGCGCTTGATCGCGGTATCGTATGCTTTCTCGGCGAGCCCGTAGTTGTTCAGGGCGCCTGCGTTGCCGCCCTTTTCTCGCTCCATCGTTCCAATGGCGGCGTAGGCGTCGCCTTCGAGTATGGCGGCGTCGTAGAGCCACGGGTAAGCGCCGAGGGACGACGCGGCCATGCGCGCCGCTTCGCCGTAGCGTTTTTCGAGAAAAGCGCAAAGCGCCTCGCCGTAATCGCGGGAATCGGCCCAGTGGCCCTCGCAAAGATTGAAATAGCCGATCGCCGGTTCGCCGAATTGCTTGTTAAGGGCCAGGAGGCGCGCTTCACGCTGCGCTCCAGCCGGAATCAGGGCCGCGCGGCCGAGCTCGTCGCGGTAGCGCGAAGCCATCGCCAGGCCGAGCGCGTAGGCTACCTGCGAGGAGCGGTAGTGGTAGTGGTCCCACGCCAGTTCCAGTTCCGCCTGGGCTTCCCTGCCACGGTGGAGCGCCAGATAAACCCGGCCAAGCGCGTAGTGGCCTGGCCCCAGCGCGGCCTTTCCGAGAGCCGTGATTTCGCCTTTGATGCGGGCTAACTCCACCGCGATCCGCTCGCTTTCGGCCCGCGGGTTTCCATTGGGCGCCGTGTAGGCGTACTCCAGCCTTTTTTCGCAATAGATGACTTCCTGCTCGAAGCGGTTCGCCACGGCGATCTGCTCTCGTGCGTGAATGGCGCTTCGCGCGGCGGCGGCGGCGCTGGCGATGATCGCGAGCGCCGCCAAAGCGAAGAGGCTCGATAGCAGCCGGTGTTTCCTCGCTTTCTTGGCGAGCCTGGTGATTGGGCCGTGGCGCCGGGCGAGGACGGGCTCGCCCTCCAGAAACCGCCCCATGTCGTCGGCGAGCGCCTTCGCCGAACCGTAGCGCCTGGACGGCTCCCTCTCCAGGCATTTCATCACGACCGTCTCAAGCTCCTTGGGGACCGACGGCGCTTTGTTTCTCAGCGGGACCGGATCGTTGAAGGCAAGTTGGCCGAGCGCTTCCAACGGCGTTCCCTCGAATGGGGGGCTCCCGGCAAGCAGGTAGTAAAGCGTGGCGCCGAGACTGTAAACGTCGGATCTCCTGTCCACCTGTTTTCCGTTCGCCTGTTCCGGGGATAGAAAAGATGGCGTCCCGACAATCGAGCCGGTGGCCATCGTTTCCGGGCCGTCAAAGTCCCGAGCCAGCCCGAAATCAAGGACGATGGGCTTCCACTCGCCGCCCGGGCCGCGTTCTACCATTATATTGCCAGGCTTGATATCCCTGTGGACAATCCCCGCCTCATGCGCCTTTGCCAGCCCAC
>JBBIMN010000300.1:2219-2745 GCA_037444385.1 Acidobacteriota bacterium
TTGATATCCCTGTGGATTATGCCGAGCCGGTGCGCCTCGTGCACTGCCTCCTCGGCCTTCCTGATGACGGCCGCCTTCTCCTCCAACGCCATCTCCCCACTCGCCTCGTGCAGCGTCCTGCCCTCAACGCACTGCATGGCAATGTAGGGGGTTCCCTGTTCCTCTCCAACTTCGTAAATGCGGCAGATGTTCTCGTGGGAGATCCTCGCCTGGGCGCGAGCTTCTCTCAAGAAGCGCGCCTTGTGCCTTGGCTCGCCGCCCTTGGCTACTTTTAGCGCGACCAGCCTTTCAAGCCTGGGATCGTACGCCTTGTAAACCAGCCCCATGCCGCCGGCACCGAGAACCGAGATGATGCGATAGCGCTCCCATCCCCTTATCGGGAAGTCTTCCGGGGCGAGCGCGCGCGCAGTTTCGTTCGGGGACGCGCATGGCGGAGAGAAGTCGTCCGTTGGGAATCCTTCGGAGCGCAAGACATCCAGGAGCGGCGCTATCTCATCTTCGCTGATGACGCCACGGCGGATAAGCC
>JBBIMN010000301.1:0-2702 GCA_037444385.1 Acidobacteriota bacterium
GATAGCCAGGTCCGCCTCGGCCATTTTTTCCACCAGCGGTGAAAACATGCCTTTAATGGGGACGGGAATAAGCCCGTCACAAAAATGCCCGCTGCGTTCCCGCAACTTCAATGCTTCGGCGGCTGGCATGGCGCCAAGGCAGCCTACGAGCGCATCCCGCTTCATGGCACCAATGGTCTCTTCGTTCTTGGGCAGGCCGGCCTCAAAGGAGAGAAGGTCCTCCAACACATCGTCTATAACGGCCGGAAGAGAATACCCGGCGTGGACGAGGCTCTGGCGCCACAGCTGCCTGAAAGAGGGGTGCACAAGAGCTTCTACGCACCCATTTCCCATTAGCAGGCTCATATCTACACCCGCCGCCGTGAACGAGACGTAGCGGCGTTCAGTATCACCAAGCGCGAAGGCGAGTGTTTCTAGCAGGCACATCGAGGGAAGAACCCGCGGAACCAGATATGGCGCCAGCGCCAGTTCCAGCTCCGAGCCGTCCAGCGGATGCTTGAGCCATCCCGCCACGCCCATCTGGCGAAGCTCGTCGGCGGTTTGCTCGGAAGGGGCCTCCGCCTGGGCGAAAAACACCGCGGGAAACATCCCCTGGCGCTTCCCGGCAAGCTTTAGAAAGTCCTTTCCAGACATGTCTTCCGGGGCGCTGTCCAGTACAAAGATTTCAGGCGGAGGCGGCTTGAGGCTTTGAACGGCAGTGTCAGCGTCTCTGACGGGAATGATCTTCCACCCAGCAGGCACGAAGGAGGCGCATAACTCCTCCACTCGCGGATCCTTTGAGAAGATCACCAACTGCTTCATTCAACTACACCCCATTTGGCTAGAGCGGCGGCAAGCTCTGGGGCGGACTTGGCGGCTTGCTCAAGGCGAATGCCAGCCACGGATGCATCAGCGGCTTGGCGAACGGCCCTGGCGCCGGCGCGGGTACCCTGGGGGTGACCGTGGATGCCGCCACCGAACTGCATGATCACGTCCTTGCCGAAAATGGCCACCACGGCCGCCACGTGGCCCGGATGGAGGCCTCCCGAAGCGATAGGCATGGCAGCCTTGACGCCGAACCATTCCTGGCCCGCCGCCCCGGCCCCTGGCTCTAAAGCGGCGGTCAGCGCCCTGGCGCTGCGGGCGACTTCCCGCGCTTTCCCTTCCATTTTGCCCACGGCGGTTCCCACGTGAAGCTGGTCAATGCCAGCAAGCCTCGCGGAGCGAGCGAGCACGGCCATGGCGATCCCGTGCGCGGGATTGCGAGTGAAGGCCGCGTGCATTGCCCTGTGGCCATGGAGAATCAAGCCAAGCCCGGCGTTTCTCAGGCTTTGGACGCCAGACCAACCAGCCGTGATCAGGTCCACCATGGCGAATCGTCCGCCCAGGCGGGCGACAAGCCCAGCCCGGCGCAGCATCGTTTCGGTAGGGGCCGTGACGTTGGGGATGTACCCCTTTGCCTCTCCTGTCTCGTCCTCGGCCCGCTTTGCCGCGTCCAAACAGGCGCGCAGCCGCGCCTCGAACGGGCAGAATGATTGCGACGTGAGGTTTTCGTCGTCCTTGACCACGTCGCACCCCCCGGCCATCGCCTCGTAGAGCACTCGCGCCTGCTCTTCCGGAGGCAAACCGATTTTGGGCTTGACGATCGTTCCGACGATCGGACGGTCCTTAATCCCCATCGCTTCGCGGATTCCTCGCAGCCCTGCGGCCGGACCGGGAAAGGTCCTCACCAACTCTTCAGGGAAGCGGACCGCTTCAAGGCGAAGAGCCGCCACTTCTTTCATGCCGAAGATGTTCCCGGCGACGGAGGAGTAAACCTGCGCCATATTTCCAGCCTCGAAGAGCACGGCGGGATAAGCCACTTCAGCCGTGTTGCCCTCCAAAGCAACCACCCGCGCGCGAAGCCGCTGGCGAAGCTCCGGCGTCAAAGCGCCCACGTCCGTCCACGTGCCTATGGAAGACTCCGCCGCTATGGCGTTTGCCGCCTCCTCAAGACTGATGGTGCCGGTTTCGAGGTGAAAGCGGCAGCAGAGGTCGTCCTCGTGAACCGCTCCTCCCAAGTCAAGATAAGGCAAGCTATCCGGGCCCATGGCCGCTCCTCATATTCAAGAATAGCATGAAAATGGTTACTTCAAAACCGATTCAACGGACGCGGACAAGATGTCCTTCACTAGCCCCCTCTCGGTGACGAACGCCGTCACGTACTTCAGGTGCACCTTGTCGAAGGCCGGGTTGCGAACAAGCACGCCGGCGGGGGCATCCGGCCACACTTCCGCCGGGGCGCGCTCTTCGACTTTCTCGTCCGAGTGGCCGCGCACCACCTTCAACGTATGGGTGGCGCAGTAGGCCGGCACGTCATAGCGGGCGGCCACGAGACAGAAAATGCCCGTTCCCACTTTGTTGATCAGGTAACCCGATGGAAGAATCGCATCGGCACCAAAGATGAACAGATCCGCCCCGTCGAGGGCATACTTCGCCGCCGAATCAACCATGTGGATCACCTCTACGCCGTTGGCGCAAAGTTCCCTGGCCGTGATTCGGCCCTGGTAGCGCGGCCTCGTCTCCGTGTTCAGCACGCGGAACTTCTTGCCCCGCCGGTGCGCTTCCAGAAGGACACCCACAGCGGAACTTGAGTGGCAGTGGGTGAAAATGGACATTCCGTTTTGAATCAGCTCGGCTCCCGTCGCCGCGATGCGTTGCTCATCCTTCGCTATTTCCGCCAG
>JBBIMN010000302.1:0-2690 GCA_037444385.1 Acidobacteriota bacterium
TCCGGGGAACGAGGAGTTGCCGGCCACGCTGAAGGCCGGAATCGCCATTCCGCACGGGTTGGGATTCGTCCCCGGTTGATAATCGGTGATCTGGTAAGTGCTCCAAGGGCCCGTATCGGAAACCAGCGTGAGGACCGCGCTGTGTCCCGTAGTCGCATCATAGCCGGTCAGATTCTGAAACGCTTGGAGATTGGCGGCGTTGTTGGGGCAGCCAAAGCCGTATTCAAGCGTTAACTGAGGAGGGGCCGACTGGCTTCCGCTGGAGGGCCAATTGGAAGCGACCAGCCTTATTCCTCCCTGGGGAATGTTGATGCTGAATATGTCGGTATTTACGTCCGCGATCGCCGCGTTAGCAACGTTATCCAGACAGGCGTTTACCTGCCCCGCGGGAGAGTTGTAGCTGATCATGACGGCGCTCGGACTCGTGACGCTTCGGTTTAAGGGAGAATCCTGGTCTCCCGCGGACATTATCTTCAAGCTCAAGTAATCAATGGCCCTTCTGGCAGTCTGTCGTGGCAAAGCGAAAAGCTCCTGCCTTTCCGCGAAAGATTTCATTTCGAACAGAATCGTCAGCGAGAGAGACAAGACGATCACAAGGAGCATCATCGAAATAGTCGCTTCTATTAAAGTGAACCCGCGCGCACTTTTTATAGACATTTCTCTCTGCTCCCTCTCGCTATTGATACAGCGTTGCCACGTAATCAATTCTTTTGTGTTGAAACCGAGCCGCAGCGGTTCCTGCTGGGACGGCGGATATAGTTATCGTCAAGTAGTTGTTGCCGCCGCCGCCGTTGATTGGTGGCATATAGAGCTGGCTGACGACGGTGTATGAAAGCCGGTACGGACCATTCGGCGCTTCGATAACGTCAGCGCCGTTGGGGCCCCAGTAAGCATAATTTGCCTCGGTTCCCGTGTAAGGCAGGTTGTGCGTTCCATCTGCGAGGCTGACTCCCGATTGGACAAGAATGGTCGGATTCTGGTGGTTGGGCAGGTCCTTATTCGCCGTGCTGACGTGATAGATGTATCTCAGGTTTTCCACGACTTGTTCGCACTTGTAAGTCATCTCGGTTCGCGCTGCCGAACCAACGTTTACAACGCAAGCTACCGAGAACATCTGAAGAATGCCTATCATCAAGATCATCATGATGAACAATGCGATGAGAACTTCGATAAGGCTACTGCCTCTTTCCCTTGTTTCCCGCACAGAGCTTCCGCAATCAGGATTATGCATGGCCGATCCCCTCTACGTTCGTCAGTAAAGAACCTTATCGAGCCTCGTGCGCCATAGCGGACTAACGGTAATATCGTAACGTATTCGTGGATGAAGCGAGCTATTGGCCATCTCGCTGTGAGTTATTGATATGACCTGGGGAACCGTCAGTGCTGTCGTGATTCCCGGAGCAAAAGGCTGCCCTCCGGTGCTGCAAAGGAGAACAAACCCGCCGTTTGCCTGAGGCCAGTTGTTAGGGCCTGGCCAAGTTGGAGGTGGCGCAGTCGGCGTTGGAGGAGACAGAAGGAGGTCGTTGGTCAGAACGTTTGTTCCTTCCGTTTGGAGCAGCACGTCGGCCCCGCCTATTGCCGGGTCTTGCAGCAAGCCATCTCCATTGGCATCCCGAATTAACCTCACTGCCCAAGAGCCGCCCGCGTTGGGCGTGATCACGACAAAAACACCAGCTCCTTGCTCAGCCGCGTGGAGTCTGGCGGATTCAACCAAGCTTCTCAGTTGGTTGGCGGCCGCTTCAAGGCGCCCTCTCTTCAGGGCCGCCGCCACATTGATCGTCATGATCAGCGCTATCATGCCGAGGATGGCGACGACGACGAGCATCTCGATGAGCGAGAAGCCGGCTTCGCTCCATCTTCGTTTTTCTACGTTCGTCTCTTGCGGCCACTGGCTTCGGTGTGACATCCCCAGCCTCCGGCCATTCTCAAGCAATTTGTCTGCCATGAGCGTCTCTCCTTTAGAAACAATGGCAATAGCTGGCGGGCACCAGGCCCCGCGCCAACCTTGTCACCTATGGTAACACGCCGTTGCGCTCCAAGAGAAGCAGCCGCTTCTTCAAGCACAAGCCGCCGCCGAAACCACCGAGTCCGCTTTTGGCAACGGCGCGGTGGCATGGTATGACGAGGGCGATCCTATTGGCGCCGCAGGCGCTGCCGGCGGCGCGAGCCGCTTTGCCACGGCCAGCCCATTGCGCCAGATCCGAGTAGGCTAGAACCTCTCCATAAGGAATCTTGCAGAGAGCCGCCCAGACTTTTTCTTGAAATGGCGTCCCGGCGGGGATTGGCGCGAGCGGTAGATCGAACGCCCGCCTCTTGCCCGCGAAATAGTCCTCGATCTGGGTCGTGGTTTTCCGAAAAAGCGGGGCCAGAGGCTTGGGCGGCATCGCGGCCGTGGTGTGCCCTCTGAACTCGATCGCGTGGACCGCCTTTTCGCTCAAGGTTATGTACAAAGGGCCAAGAGGACTTTGCCAGCGCAGCGTTGCGACCATGCAATCAACTCCTTTCGACCGCCAGGGCTGTGGGCGTAAAAGGCAAGTATGAAGTGTGGATTATGAAGGATGAAGTGTTGTGCTTCCTTGCTGAATTGAAAGAAATGCCCGTACATCCCTTCATACTTCCGCCTGCATACTTAGTGCTCCATTCCGGAAATACGCTGGCATTCGGCCGCCGCTGCATCCCGCGGGGCGGCG
>JBBIMN010000303.1:0-2625 GCA_037444385.1 Acidobacteriota bacterium
CTTCGGGCGAAATCACCGAATAGATGCTGTGTTCCAGCATATTGCCCCTGTCGCCAATGCCGAGCGCGAGCGCCCCTCCGCTGCCTCCCTCTCCCGTGACGGTAACGATGACGGGCACCCTGAGCCTTGCCATCTCCCGGAGGTTCGTTGCGATGGCTTCTGCCTGGCCCCTCTCTTCCGCGTCCATGCCGGGATAGGCACCCGGCGTGTCTATCAACGTCAGGACCGGCAGTCCGAACTTTTCGGCGAGCTGCATGACCCTTAGCGCCTTGCGGTAGCCTTCCGGGCGCGGCATCCCGAAGTTGCGGTATATCTTCTGCTTGGTGTCCCGGCCCTTCTGGTGCCCTATTACGCAGACCGGGGAGCCGCCAAACCTCGCGAATCCGGCGATTATAGCCGGGTCATCGGCGTAACGGCGGTCGCCATGCACCTCCGTGAAACCGGTGAAAAGCGCTTCAATGTACTCAACGGCGTGGGGGCGCTTCGGGTGCCTCGCCAACTGCACGATCTGCCACAGCGTGAGTTTGGAGAATATCTCCTTGCGCAACTTGCCAAGCTTCTTTTGAAGCGCGGCAAGCTCCTTCTCGCGCTTGGCTTCGCCGGCGAAAAGCCGCACGTTCTCGATCTGTTCCTCCAGCTCCTGGAGGGGACGTTCAAACTCTCTGGGATCGTTCATGGCCTTTTCTCCGCGGCCGAACCGTTGCTGGACGCCCTGAAAAGGAACCGAACCCTGTCCTTTCCTAGAAAGCCCTCAAGGGCGGGCAGCAACGCTTTGCCGGTATTTACGCGGCAGCCGTGCGGCAGCAGCAGCCTCGTGACGGATTCCCCTTCCCGCGACACGTCCATTAAAACCGGCACCGCGCCGCTGTGGCCGTGCAGAATCTTCTCCAACTCCATAAGCCACTCCTCGTCGCACAGCGTAGAGGGAACCTTCAATAAAACGCCGGTGGTCTTCTGCTCCAACTCCCGTTCCGCGTCGGCCAAAGGCACCACGGCGCTCGCCATCAATTTTACCCTGTCCTCTTCAACCAGCGCGCGTCCGACGACGACAACCACCTCGTCCTTGGCCGCCTTGGAAATGTATTTTCTGTAAGTGTCGTTGAAGAGCAGCGCGTCAACGTGGCTCTCCATGTCCTCCAGCCGGACCACGGCGTACATGGTGCCCTTGTTTTTGGACTTCGTCTGCTTGATGCTGGCGACCACGCCTCCGACGGCTACCTCCGCGGGCTCGGCGAGGCACGCCACCTCCTTGAGGGAATGAGTCGTGTAGCGCCTGAGGACCTGCTCTTTTTCCATCAGCGGATGGCCGGTCAGGTAAAACCCCAGGCTCTCCTTTTCGTGGCTGTAAAGCTCGTGCTCGTTCCAGCGCTCGCCTTTTCCATACGGGGGAGGCGCCGAGCTCTCCTCCTCGCCGAACAGAGTTCCCTGGCCCTTGTGGCGGTCGTCTTGAATTCGCATGGCGTGGGCCACGGCCGGGTCGAGCGAGGCGAAGAGGTCCCACCTCGGAACCTTGAAGCAGTCAATGGCCCCGGCCTGCACGAGGTTTTCAAGCACCCTGCGGTTGAGCTGCGCCCTGTCAACCTCTTCGCAGAAGTGGAAAAGGTCCTTGAACTTTCCCACCCTTGTTCTCGCCTCGAGTATGGCCTCGACGGAGCCCTGGCCAACGTTCTTGATGGCGGAAAGGCCGTACCTTATGGCCTGTCCCTCCAGCGTGAAGCCGACTCCGCTCGTGTTGACGTCCGGCGGGAGAAGCGCTATCCCCATCTCGCGGCAGGAGTTCATGTACTTGAGGATCTCGTCGGTGTTCTCCGCCCACGCGGAGAGGGTCGCCGCCATGAATGCGGCCGGATAGTGCGCCTTCAAGTATGCGGTCTGAAACGCCACCAGTGCGTAGGCGGCCGAGTGCGACTTGTTGAAGCCGTAACGGCCGAAGGTCTCGATGCTCTTGAAGAGCTCCTCGGCCTTATCCTTGCTGACGCCATGGTTCTTGCAGCCAGCAACGAAAGCCGTCTTCTGCCGCTCCATGCCGGCCGCGTCCTTTTTCGAAATGGCCTTTCGCAGCGTGTCGGCCTGCCCCAGCGTAAAATCGGCCAGCTTGTGGGCGATTATCATCACCTGTTCCTGGTAGACGATAACTCCGAGCGTCTCTTCAAGAATCGGCGCGACTTCCTTGATCGGGACCGACGCCTCCTCCTTTCCGTGAGCCCTCGCTATATAGAGAGGAATCATGTTGGCGTCCAGGGGGCCGGGGCGGTAGAGCGCGTTAAGGACGATGAGATCCTCGAAACGCTTCGGGTGCAGTCTTCTGAGCACGTCCTTCATTCCGCTGGACTCAAACTGGAAGACGCCGTCCGTCTCTCCGCGCTGGAACAGCTCCAACGTCACCTTGTCATCCAAGGCGATGGTCTCTAAATCCGGCGGCGTCGCTCCGCTCCTACGAATGAGGTCCAGCGCATCGTGAAGAATCGTCAGCGTCCTGAGCCCAAGGAAGTCCATCTTCAACAGGCCGAGCGCCTCGATCTCCTCCTTGCTGTACTGCGTAGTGATTTCACCTCTGGCCCCCGCCTGCTTGTACAACGGCAGGAAGGAGGTGATCGGCTTCGGGGCGATCACCACGCCGGCGGC
>JBBIMN010000304.1:0-2617 GCA_037444385.1 Acidobacteriota bacterium
CGAAGAAGACGGAGGCGAGCGAGGGTATCGGCCCGAGCCCGGACCTCGGCCTCCTCCGCCTCGGCTTCTTTGAGCCCGGCCGATAACGCGGTCTCCATGAGTGTCTTGGGAGAAACCAGGCCAAAAGTGATCTCCTGGCAGCGAGACCGCACCGTCGGCAAAAGATTGGCGGCGTTTGCCGTGACCAGAATGAACTGCCCGTAAGCCGGAGGCTCTTCAAGGGACTTCAGCAAGGCATTTTGCGCCTCGACATTCATGGCTTCTGCCGGGACGATGATGAAAACCGTTTTGCGCCCCTCGTATGGAGGAAGCGACAAACGCTCGATGATCTCTTCCCTGGCTTGGCGGATGACGATCTCCTTCCGCTCCTTGCCCGTATCCTCGTTGACTTCCAAGGTGACAAGCCGAATGTCTGGATGAAAACCTTTTTGGGTCTTGAGGCAGGCCGGGCACTGGCCGCAGGCCCAGGGTGAAGGCGCCTTGCACTGAAGGGCCGCGGCGAGCCTGAAGGCAAGGCTGGTCTTCCCCACCGAAGAGGGACCTGAAAAAAGCAACGAAGGGGAGACCATCTCCTTTTCAAGAAGCCGCCCAAGAAGATGCACCTGACGTCCGTGGCCGAAAAAGCCTTCCAGGGTTACAGGCCTTGGCGTGCTCTCGATGACCTCTTCGTCCCGCTTTGGTTTTCGGCGCGCCATGGCCTATTCCTTCCCAACCCTCGGAGGCCGCCGCCGGGAGGCGCCTCCGGTGTTACTAATCCGAGAGGGCAGGGGGCTTGGCGGAGCCAGCCCTGTAGGGGGGCTTTCGCAAGCGCGCCCAGGGCTCCGGCTTCGCTGCTCTCCGATCCCCGCTTTGAAGAAGCCCTTCGCTGGACCGCCAACATTACCGCCGCCGGAGTAGCGAGTATGAAGCGTGGTGCTTCTCTCTCCTTCAACTTTTAACATTTGACGCTCATCATTCAACTTTGGCTTGCCTTCGCTCCAGCGAGAATGCTTGCCTGCTGGGCGACCTTTTCGGCAAGCGAGCGGAAAGCCGCCGCCACATGGGACTTTGGCGCTGAAAGGACCACCGGCGTTCCTTCGTCACCCGTCGCGCGAACCGCCGCGTCAAGGGGGATTCCGCCCAAAAAAGGAACGCCCAGCTCTTTGGCGGTGCGCTCCCCGCCTCCGCGCGAGAACACGTCGGTCTCTTTTCCACAGTGGGGGCAGACAAAGTGGGACATGTTTTCGACGATGCCAAGCACTGGCACGCTGACCTTCTGGAACATCGCCAGCCCCTTGCGGGCGTCAATAAGCGCCACTTCGTTGGGAGTGGTTACGATGACCGCGCCAGAGAGAGGCACTTTTTGGGTGAGGGTGATCTGCGCGTCACCGGTGCCAGGAGGCAGGTCCACCACCATGTAGTCCAGTTCCGGCCAGGCCACGTCTCTGAGAAGCTGTTCAATCGCCTTCATCACCATCGGCCCCCGCCAGATAACGGGCGTGCCAGGATCGAGCAGAAAGCCCAGGGACATTACTTTCAGCCCGTGAGCGTCAATCGGATACATCTTTTCGCGAGCCTCGTCAACACGGGGCTGCTCCTTTACGCCAAGCATTATTCCCATCGAAGGGCCGTAGATATCGGCGTCCAAAAGGCCGGTCTTCGCGCCAGATTGGGCCAAGGCCGCGGCCAGATTGGCGGCGACCGTGGATTTTCCGACGCCGCCTTTTCCCGAAGCGACCGCTATTATTACCTTTGTCTGGGGAAGCAGGTTTTCAACCAGCGGCGCTTGGGGCGCCCGTTGAACTTGAGCGTCCATGACCACGCCGACGGCTCGCACTTCGGGCCAGAGCTTGCGGACTTCCTCTTCGACCCGGTCGCGGAACAGCTCCTTGACCGGACAAGCGGGTGTCGTAAGGACAAGGCGCACGGAGACGGTGTCGTCACCTATGACGACATCTTTTACGAATCCGAGCGTGACTATATCTTTGTGGAAATCGGGATCTTCGATAGTTTTCAGCGCTTCGAGGATGGCTTCCTTGGCGGGCTTTAACATCGTTCCTCCAAAACAGGCTCAACCAATGGTGCGGGTAGTGGAGCCAACTATTTTCAAAACAGCCGTCTTTGCCTGCGCGTGCTGGCCTTTGAGCAGGAGGCACAGAATCTCCGGCCGTGTCATCTGGCTGACAACTTTGTCACGAAACATCTTTTCGTCCATGCCTTCGAAAAGCGGCTTGATTTCCCTCGCCAGTTCCAAAAAACCAGCCAGAAGAGATTCCGTTCCGGCCAGGAATGCCAGGCCAAGGCCCTCCTGCCACGGTTCAAGGTTGGTTGCGGCCCAGAAAGCGGCGGACAGATCGCGGCCGTGAAGCCACTTCGGGAACGCCAGCGTTGAACCTTTGATGTCCTTTTCATCCCAGCAAGGGATGCCGGAACCCTGAAGGTCGCGCCGGGCCGTTTCGCGCCAGCCAGCGGGACATTCGCTCCCAATGAGCACCAAGGAAGACTGCCTGAGAGCCGGCGCCGGCGGAGGGGTCGTGGCCACCTGAAGGCCCGGAAAGCCAGCGAGCGGCCCACCTCCTTTTTCGTCGTGCAGAATGCACGGCCAGCCGACGGAACGCAGGTTCTGCAAAACCATCAG
>JBBIMN010000305.1:0-2598 GCA_037444385.1 Acidobacteriota bacterium
GTGATGGATGAGAAATCCCACATCCTCTCGACGGAGGGAATGGTCCGCCACGTGCAAGCCTCGCCGGACAAGGAGTTCGTTGTCGCCACCGAGACGGGCATCATTCACCGGATGAAAAAGTTCGCGCCCGGCAAGACCTTCATCCCCGTAAGCGATGAGATGGAGTGCAGGTACATGAAGAAGATCACCGCCGCAAAACTCCTCCGGTCGCTTGAAGACGAAGTCTTTGAAGTCAAAGTGGCCGATGAAACCGCCGCGAAAGCCCGGCTTCCGCTTGAACGAATGGTCAGCATTTCGTAGAGGTGAGATACGAGGGATGATGGATGGCTGCAAGATTCCTCGCGGCCTGCCAGCCTGGCGGCCTGACGGTCCACCAACCTATCAACTATCTCTGCTTCCCCAACAGCTTCGCGGCTTCCTTGGCGTGGTAGGTGATTATGATGTCGGCGCCGGCGCGGGCTATCGAGGTCAGCGTCTCAAGCACGATCCTGTCGTGGTCCACCCAGCCGAGCTTTGCCGCGGCCTTGATCAGCGCGTACTCTCCGCTGACGTTGTAGGCGGCGACGGGCACGGGGGACATCTCCTTCACGCGCCTTAAAACGTCAAGGTATGCAAGGGCCGGCTTGACCATGACGATGTCGGCGCCCTCCTCGATGTCGAGCTGCACCTCGCGCAAAGCCTCGTCCGAGTTGGCCGGGTCCATCTGATAGCTCTTGCGGTCGCCGAACCGCGGCGCGCTGTCCGCCGCATCCCTGAAGGGCCCGTAGTAGGCCGAGGCGTACTTCGCCGAATAGGCCATGATCGGGACGTTCTGGAAGCCGGCGTCGTCGAGCACCTCGCGGATCGCTCCCACGCGCCCGTCCATCATGTCCGAAGGGGCCACCATGTCCGCGCCCGCCTCCGCGTGCGAAAGCGCCGTCGCGCAGTGGATCGCGACGCCTTCGTCGTTGAGAATCACGCCCTCCTTGCTTACAGGCGCGCAGTGGCCGTGGCCGGTGTACTCGCAGAGGCATACGTCCGTCACAACCAAAAGATCCGTCCCGAAGGCCTTCTTCGCGGCGCGAATTCCCTTCTGGACGATCCCGTCATCGGCGTAAGCGCCCCGCCCCATCGCGTCCTTGTGATCGGGAATGCCGAAGAGGAGCACCGCCGGAATGCCAAGCTTGGCGGCCTCTTCCATCTCTTTCAGCGCCACGTCAACGGACTGGCGGAAAATCCCCGGCATTGAAGGGACCTCCGTCCTCTTCTTCCTGCCCTCGCAAAGGAACATCGGGTAGATGAACTTCGCCGGGTTGAGGCGCGTCTCGCTGACCATCCCGCGCACGAGGGGGGTCGCCCGCAGGCGCCTGGGGCGGTGGACCAGCTCCAAGTCAATCGGGTATTCCCCGGCGAGATCGCCGTCGTGCCCGCGGGCGGCCTCAACGCGGCGGCTCTCTTTCGCGCGTTTACTCATCTTCCTGGCCATCTTCGCCTCCCCAGAAAAACTCGTTGGCGCAACTGTCGCTGCAAAAGATCTTTCCGCCCATGCCGTAGTGGCACTTGTCGCAGACGTGTTTGTGGCACATCGGGCACTTGAAAAGCTCCATCCATTTCTCGGCTCGCCCGCATACCTCGCAGTACTCGCCCTTTTCCCGCTGGAACTTTTCCTTTGGCTCATCATCGTCAAAAAGACCCATAGCGGCCTCCCGAAGCTGGCATTATAACAACACGCCAAGCGCAAGAGCCAATTTCCGGCAAACCGGCCAATGGCGTACAATAGTTTCCTTGGGGGAGACTATTTGGCGTTCTTGCGGCGTCTGACAACCGGCCAAACGGTAGCCAATGCGGTGGGGGAGAAGCGGCCGTCCCGCCGTCTTTTTGCCGGCGCTCTCTGGCTGGCGGCGGGTTTGGGCGTATCTTTCCTGACGGGAGGAGGCGCGGCGTTCTGGGACGCTTTGTCCGCTCCGCCTCGCCCGCTGGATTCAAGATTCATCGGGCTTCTCATATGGCAAAGCGCCTTCCGCTTGCTTGGCCTCTCTGGCGCCACCATCGCGAGGCTTGCCGCGGCAATGCTCCTTTGGGCCGTATGGCCCCGGCTCGAAGGCGAAAAGGCCGGCAATGCCGATGCGCTGCTTAAGGGCGTTCTGTTCTTGGCGGCCTGCGCCCTGATGCCGGACGGATCGGACGCGCTCCTTCTCCCCGCTTTGGTGGCCATGGCCCGGCTTCCTTTGGCGGCGGCGTGCTGCGCTGCCATTCTCCTGCCCGCCCTCACTCCGCTCTATCTCTTCGGCGCCGCGGCATCCTCTCTTGCTCTTTGGAACGAGGAGCGCCGCCGTGGCGCGGTGGCGGTTCTCGCTTGCGCTGTGGCAAGCCCGTGGGGCGCATCAGGCATCATCAGCGGCCAGGCGTTCGCGGCGTTCCCCCTTTCATGGATAGGACATCCCTCCTATTATCCGCTGGGCGCGGCGGTTTCCGCTTTGCCGCTGGTCCTTTGGACGGTGCTGGTGTCGTCATTGATCCACTGGGATAGCCCAAGAAGGCTCTGTTCGGCGGCGGCGAATGCAGTCGCGGCATTTGCGCTTCGGCCGCTGGCGGCCTTCCCCGCGGTCCAAGCGGGGC
>JBBIMN010000306.1:0-2534 GCA_037444385.1 Acidobacteriota bacterium
GCGCGCCAAGGCGCTGAAGGTCGGCAACGGCCTGGACGAGAGCGTCGAGATGGGCCCGGCGGTTGACGCGGGCCAGCTCAAGACCGACCTCGAATATATAGAGATCGGCAAGAAAGAGGACGCGACGCTCGTGACCGGCGGCAAGCGCCTTACCGGTCCGAAGCACAAGCACGGATTCTTCATCGAGCCCACGATCTTTGGCGACGTTACTTCCAAGATGCGCATTTTCAAGGAGGAGATCTTCGGGCCCGTCCTTTCCGTCGTGCCGTTCAGCACCTTCGACGAGGCGATAGCCCTTCAAAACAACTGTCTCTACGGCCTCTCGGGCTCTATCTATACCAAGGACGTGAACAGGGCCTTCTCCGCGATGCGAGACATCAACACCGGCCTTTGCTACATCAACGCTCCGACCATCGGCGCCGAAAATCACCTGCCTTTCGGCGGCATGAAACAGACTGGCAACGGACACCGCGAGGGCGGCAAGGAAGCGCTCGATCTCTTCTCGGAGTGGAAGGCGATCTACGTTGACTTTTCCGGCCATCTCCAGAAGGCGCAGATTGACACCGACGCGATCGTGAAGGTCGAATAGGGCGCGTAAAGACAGGCCGCCGTCCTTTGGCCCGGCCGGCACCGCCGGCCCGTGAGTAACATCACCCGGCGGTGCCTTTTCTTTTGGCCCTCGCGCCAGACGGCGGATGTTTTCAGAGCACAAGGGCCATTCGCGCCACGCCTCAAATGGATTGCACCCGGCTCCTCCGGCATATTTGCCGGAGGAGCTTGACAAGCAACCGTATGTCGAGCAATATGCCCGCAGGGGAACCGGTGGAGGGCGCGTCTGCCTGGACTCGGCAGGAGGACGCCGGTGAAAATGGAACCGCGCCATCTGT
Organism: Acidobacteriota bacterium; assembly: GCA_037444385.1. Classification (GTDB taxonomy): domain Bacteria; phylum Acidobacteriota; class UBA4820; order UBA4820; family DSQY01; genus JAEMPZ01. Next base: position 888 of record JBBIMN010000306.1, read on the forward strand.
TTGTTGCTGGAGCGCTCCTTGCTTTGGCTGGTGGAGTCGGGGCATTGGCCGGCAGGCCAGAGCCCGGCGTTTCCCCGCCTCCTTTTCACCCGACTCAGGAGCACGTCTTTTACGTGCCGGGTTCGACCCAGAAGGCCTGCCAACTTACGGGAGAGATGGACCACGAAACCCACCAGCCGACCGCGAGCAGGACCGCCTCACGCTTCGGCCTCGTGGCCAGCGACCTCGGATACTCCTTCGAGCACCTGGGGCGGCTGGCCTTCCTTTTTGGCGATTGCATCACCACCCCCAGGTTTCGCCTTAAGCCCAATGGCCCAAGCGACCCGCCGCGGGACCCCGGCTTCAACGACGCCATCGCTTTCGCCAATCCGGAGCGGCCTAACGAAATACGGCTCGACTTTGTGACGAATGCTGCCGGTGCCTTCAAGAGTCCCGTTGTCCTGAACGCAGAGGGCCGTCCGGCTGTAACGCTCGCTACCAACGAAATGCCGGCCGCCGGCATCAGCGAGGGCAGGCGGATCTATGTCCTGTTTGCCACGGGCAATCCAGTCCGCAACGCCAAGCCGCCACAGCCGCTGGGATTCTCGACGAAGTCGGTCGTGGGAGTCTCAGATGACGAAGCCAGGACCTTCCATTATCTTTATGACTTTTCAAGCGGGCCAGGCGCCAAGTTCGTGAACGTGGCAATCGCCCAAGCGCCAGAAGGCTACCTTTACTTCTGGGGCACGCAGGGGGGCACGTTCTACCGAAAGAGCGCCGTCTTCTTCGCGCGCAAGAAAGCGGCCGGCATGGGCCTCGCTGGGGGGATGGAGTACTTCACGGGCCTCGGTGGTGATGGGCGCCCGCGCTTTTCCAAGCTCGAGGCTGATGCGTCGCCGCTTTTTTCGGAGAGCATGGAGCCGCGCCACGCCACCGGCGAACTGGGCGTCGAGTGGAACAGGTTCGTGAAGCGGTGGGTGATGCTCTATAACTGCCAGGACAGCGGCCCGGCTAACCTTCCGGGCATCTGGATGCGGGTCGCCGAGCACGCGTGGGGGCCCTGGAGCGAGCCGCAGACGATCTTCAATCCCGAGAGGGACGGCGCCTACGGCCGGTTCATCCACCGCGCGGTCACGCCGGGGCATCCGGCAGATGACGGCTTGGCGCCGGCGGCGGTCAAGGACAAGTGGGGCGGCTACTACGCTCCCTACTTCATTTCCCGCTTCACGACGGGCGACGCGGCGCGCGGCACCTCCACCTTTTACTACACACTGGCGACCTGGATTCCGTACGGGCAGGTGGTAATGAAGACGACGATAGAAACGCGCCGTTGAGGTCGTCCGCCACTTCGGCTGAATTGTTCCGTCTCGCGCTAAGCCTCGCGGAATTTCCTGCTCGTCCAGGCTATTGGGCCGCAAAGGGCCGCCGCGATTGCTATCACGCCGAAGATGACGTTGACCGGTACCGCCGTGGCCGCCAGCCCGGTCGCCCCCGATGAGATCGCCGTGAAGCCCAGCACCGTGATGTTTATGAGCGCGAAGACGCGGCCGAGCTGAAGCGGCGGAGCAATCCTCTGAACAAGGCTCGTCCTCGTGACGGTGATCAATGGGATGGAGACCCCGTGAAGCGCCACCGCAACTCCAGTGCTCCAGAGATTTCCCGCCCAGA
>JBBIMN010000307.1:0-2525 GCA_037444385.1 Acidobacteriota bacterium
CGCCGATTGACAGGACGCTGGAGGCAATGGACACGCCCAATTCCTCGAGCAGGCGCCTGGCTACTGCGCCCGCCGCCACCCTCGCGGCGGTCTCGCGGGCGCTGGCCCTTTCAAGAATGTCCCTTGCGTCGTGGCGGTTGTACTTGAGAGCGCCCGGAAGGTCGGCATGGCCGGGGCGCGGGAGCGTCAACTCGCGGCCGGGCGCTATCTCGCCGGCGGCCATGAATTCCTTCCAGTTCTCAAAATCGCGGTTCAAAACGCGAAGGGCGATCGGGCCGCCTATCGCCTCGCCGCCCCGAACGCCCGAAAGAATCTCCACCTCGTCGTGCTCGATCTTTTGTCTGGAACCGCGCCCCGCGCCCAGGGAGCGCCTTGCGAGCTGCATGTCAATGAAAGAAGCGTCAATAGGAAGTCCCGCCGGGATGCCTTCCAAAATAGCCACCAGCGCCGGCCCGTGAGACTCGCCAGCCGTAAGAAGCCGCATCATGCCCTCCGCCATTGATGATACCACGCAAGAATTCTTCGCATCACCTTGCCGTCCCGGCGGGGATATTTTCTCCGCGAAGCTCAGCGAGCGACAAGCCCGTTCGTTCAAGCAGGCTCGCGAAGAGGTCAACCGGAAAACCGACGACGTTGTGGAAAGAGCCCTCGATGGCGCTCAGGAAAATGGCGCCGACCCCTTGCGCGGCGTAGGCGCCCGCTTTGTCCAAAGGCTCCCTCGTGGCAACGTACCAGGAGATTTCCCGTTGAGACAGCGGGTGAAACGTAACGCGGCTTTTTGAGAGGCCTTCGGTCGCGGGGAAGCCCGGCCTCATAAGGCAAAGGCCTGTAAAAACGGCGTGAGTCTTACCGGAGAGGGCGGCGAGCATGGCTTGGGCTTCGTTTGCATCCTTCGGCTGGCCGAGGGTTTGGCCGTCAATCACCACTAGGGTGTCGGCGCCGATTACGAGCGCGTCGCCGGCGGCTTGCACGGCAACATCGGCCGCCTTGGCCCGCGCGAGGCGGACGACCTGCTCTTCGGGGGTTTCTGCGGGAAGGGCCGACTCGTCAGCGCTTGACGGAACCGCCAAGTGGGGCACGCCAAGCATTCGCAGCAACTCCGTCCGGCGCGGGCTTCTCGAAGCGAGAATGACCTTTGTCACTTGTTTCCAAACCGCATGACCAGGTAGATGGCCAAGAGCAGGCCGACGAGCGTAAGCGGGTTTACCGAGAGCGTGATGCCGAAGACCACCTGGAGAACCGAAAGGTCAATGTGGACCGGCTCCTTCAGGCCGATGGAGACGCCCTTGAAGAAGATGTCGTGCGCCGCTCCCCCTGGAAGCAACAGGCCTACGATCTGGCCCAGAAGGGTGCCGATGACCGCGCCAAGCAGTATGATTAGAAGCGCGCCGAACCACCCGACTTTCATTGGACGAACCCCTTGGGCGTTGGATGCGGCGGTTCAAGAGGCACGGGACCGAAGGCCGTTTCGTAGCGCCCAAGGTTCTCTTGCAGAGTCATCACTATCTGCTTTAGGGCGATTGGGTTGGTGATCAGGCGGGACATGACCTTCACCTCCGGTTTTCCAGGAACTATCCTGCCGAAGTCCATGACAAACTCCGCCTGGTTATGGAAGACGGAAAGAAAGTTGACGTAAGTTCCTTCCGCCGTCTTCTCGTCCACCTGAATCTTGAACTCAACCGGCCCTGGAGCTTTGGGATTGTCCATGTGTGTACCTCCAAAGAAATAATTCTACGCCATGCGCGCCGCTTTCTCAATGCTTTGACGCGTCGCTGGCATTCCTTGCTGGATGGACCGCTTCCACGCGGCAGTCGAGGCTGCCATCGGCGAGAGTCACGAAAAGGGGGGCGCCGGGCGCCACCGCCGCCGAATTTCGCAGGATGCGTCCACCGGAATCACTCGCGATCGCGAACCCGCGCGCAAGCGTGCGTAGCGGGCTCACTGAATCGAGCAGGCGGGCGAGGCCCGCCGCAGCCGTGCTCTCGCGGTTGAGCCTTGCTTCAGCCCATCGCCGCAGCGCGCCGTCGCCCGCGGTGCGACGGCCATGCAGGCCCTCGATCCAGCGGGTAAGCCCATCCGGGCTCAGCGCTCCATGACAGACCGCCAGCCGCTGGGCCGCTGCTTCAGTGGCGTAGGATATGGCGCGTCGCACGGAACCATCGGCATGGCTAAAACGTTCGGCAAGCGCTTCCAGGCGCCTAGCCATCCGAGTTCCCATTTCGTCCGAGCGGGCCCGGTCAAGGCGCTCTTCCAACCTCAGAATACGGCTTTGGACCTGGTGCCTCATGCTGCGGGAAGCTTCCTTGGCGCGGAGGAGCGCCGACTCTCGTGGCGCCGTCAAAAGCTCGGCTGCGACGGAAGGCGTGGGCGCGCGAAGGTCGGCGGTGAGGTCGCAAAGAACCGTGTCCACCTCGTGGCCCACGGCGGAGATGACGGGCACGCGGCTTTTCGAGACGGCCCTCGCGAGAGCCTCGTCGTTGAACGCCCAAAGATCCTCCAGCGAGCCGCCGCCGCGCGCCAGGATC
>JBBIMN010000308.1:0-2520 GCA_037444385.1 Acidobacteriota bacterium
CGGCCTTCTGCTGGTCCTGGTACATCGCCTGCTGCTGCTGGGCGATGATCTTCTTCGTCTGCGTGTCCATCAATTCCTGCGGCAGGTTGATCTGGCAGATGAGGACCGAGACGCACTCGACGTGGTATCTCTCGAGTTCGGTTTTGGCCCTCTCCTCCGCCTTGCGCTGCTCCTCCTGGCGGTCCTGCATGAAGTTCATTGCGGAGGTGGACGAAGCCTGGTTTCTAAACGATGAATCGATCATCGGATGGATGACGTGGTGTATGAGGTTCTCGATGGAGCCGATCTTGGCCACCATATAAGGGGCCTGGTCGGGCCTGACCCTGATGACCACCTTGACAGAAACGCTGATTTGGAAGCCGTCCCTTGAAATAACCCTAAGCGGGTCAAAGTGTGTCTGCTTGCTGTCATCCCAGTCTATCGTGATGTTCGTGGTGTCAACGATGTAGGCCATGAAGGCCCTTCTGTTCAAGTAGTAGAAGCCCGGCCCGATGACCTCCTGCTGAATACCGCGGAAACCGGTTGGAACAACGTAGCGCTCGATGCCGGGGACGACGCGCGACTCGGCGCTTCTCGCATCCTCGTCTCCCGCATCCTCGCGCGCCGCGAGCGCCGTCAGCTCTTTGATCTGTTTCGGTTCCTCGCCGACGTTCGAGACGACCACCGCGACCTGGCCGCGTTCGACTACGGCAACGTCATCGAGCTCGGTTTTGAACAAAAGCGGGTTGATATAGTAAGTGCCTGGCCTTAAAACGTCGAACTGCGGGCCACGTTGGCCTCTCGATTCCAGAAATGCCGCGGCTGCCTGATAATCGCTGTGTCCTGGCACCGGAGTCGCGACGTACTCCTTCTCGGGGAGCGGCTCGCCGTCCAGCGCCGTCACCAAGCCGACCTTCATCGCCGGAATAATAGTCGCCTCGCGAATCTCCACGTGAAAAAGGTCGGTGTTGATACGGTAAGTGCCCGGCAGAAGGATATCAATCTGCGGCCCCTTCTGCCCGCCATTGTTCAAGAACGCCTGCCCATCCTCGAAGTTGCTGTGGCCCTGCACGCGCGCGGCCAGGAGCCGGCCCGGAGGAATCGGCTGTCCATCCATGCTGGTCACGGTCCCGATTCTCCCCTTCTCTATGATGACGGAGGGAACTTTGCGGACCTTGAATAGCACGGGGTTGATCCGGTACTGTCCCGGAGGCAGCATTTGCGTCTGCGGCCCCTTTTCCCCGCTGTTCTTAAGGAAGCTCTCCCCGTCCTGGAAGCTGTTATGGCCGGGAACGACCTTGGCGAAAATCTTTCCGGGTGGTATTGAAAAGCCGTCTATTGAGTCAAGCAGTCCGACTTCATCCTCGGCTATCATCGTAAATGGATACTTTTTTACCGAGAATAGGAGCGGCATCAGAAGGTGCAATCCAGGCCCAAGTGTTCTCGCCTGGATTCCCACTTCTCCAGGCAAGGCGACTACGCGGCCCTGCGGCATCTGCTTTCCCAGGTACTTTCTTTCAAGAACGGCGATCTGCGTGCCGCCGACGATGACGATTGAATTGTAAAGCAGCAGCAGGGCCACCGCGCCAGCGGCATACGGCCAAGCGGCCATCACGAAATACACGAAGCCTTGCATTTCTCCCTCCTAGTCATCAAAGCGGCGCTTGAGCTGGCACACCGCCGAAACACCAGCCGGCGCTTTGCCGGAAATCCTAGCACTCGCGGAAACTCAACGCAAGGGACGGTGGATGGAATAGTTTAAGGTTGAATTGCTAATTGAACAAGGCAAGATTCTGGACCGTTGCCCCTAATTACTATGCACGCGTCCCTGAGAGGGCATCTGCCACGCAAAGACGTAGATACACTCTGAAGAGGGGGCGTTGATAGCGTAATGGAAACCTGTCAAAACTGGAGGCCTCCACCCTACACTCTCCACTCTCCACTTTGCCCCCCGGCCCCCCTTTGCAAATTCGCTTTTATTGGTTATGATTGCTTCGCCGGAGGGCGTATGGGCGAGCGCATCCTCGAAGGTTCCCTGAAGGCCGTCAGCGTTCCCGACGTGCTGACCTTCGTGAACCTATTGAAGAAGACAGGGACGCTCACGCTGCGAAGCGGCAAAACCGCGCGCCGGCTCTATTGGGAGCGGGGCGAGATGGTCTTCGCCACCTCCTCGAAGGCCGAGGAATCGCTCGGCAACTTCTTGGTGCGCCACGGAAAGATCACGGGGGAACAGAACCTTCAGTCAGGCCTGCAAGTCGAGCCGGGACGCCGCCAGGGAAAAATCCTCGTCCAGATGGGGATTCTTACTCCCAAACAGTTGTGGTGGGCCGTCAAAAACCAGGTGCTGGAGATCATCTACGGCCTCTTTACGTTGAACGAGGGCCTCTTCTTCTTCGAGGAGACGGCCGAGGCCAATGAGGAGAAGATCAAACTCTCGACTTCGACGACGAACATCATCATGGAGGGCATCCGCCGCCTCGACGAATGGCCCAGGATTAAGGAGCTGATCCCCACCGATGATCTGGCTCCCGTTCTGGCTCC
>JBBIMN010000309.1:0-2510 GCA_037444385.1 Acidobacteriota bacterium
CGGTAAGCAGCAAGTTCGTGTGCCGCAGGTAGCTTGAACCCCATCACTGTATGTTGCGTGGAGGCGCTTTCACGATGGCGTACATGGCTCTAGCCCGCAAGTACAGGCCGCGCCAGCTTGACGAGCTGGTGGGCCAGCAGGCGCTCCTGCGCACGCTGAAAAACGCTCTCGACACAGGCAAGATCCACCCAGCTTACATTTTCGCGGGCATTCGAGGAGTCGGCAAAACGACGGTCGCGCGCATTTTCGCGAAAGGGCTCAACTGTGAAAGGGGAGTAACCTCGGAGCCTTGCGACTCCTGTCCATCTTGCAAGGAGGTCACCAGCGGCCACTCGATGGACGTGCTGGAAATTGACGGCGCAACACACACGCAGGTGGACGAAGCGCGCGATCTGACGCAGCTTGCCCGCTACACGCCGGCGCGCGACCGGCACCGCGTCTTCATCATTGACGAAGTGCACATGCTTTCCAAACAGGCCTTCAACGCTCTTCTGAAAACCATGGAGGAGCCTCCGCCGCACGTGGTTTTTCTGCTCGCCACTACCGAACCGCGAAAAATACCCGATACGATTCAAAGCCGGGCGCAGCTTTTTCAATTCCGTCCCGTCGAGGCCGCGCTCGTTGCCTCTTACCTGCGCCACCTTGCTGGCATGGAGGGCTTTTCGGCGGAACCGGGAGCGCTCGATTTGGTTGCGCGCTGCGGAGGCGGATCGGTCAGAGACAGCCTGACCCTATTGGACCGCCTGCTGGCATACGCAGGGGGCAATCTGACCGAGGCCGATGCCGTGCAGGTGCTTGGGGTCGCGGGTCGTGAAAGCCTGTTCGCCATAGCGGACACGTTCGCTTCAGGCGACGTTGGGGCTCTTCTTGCCATTCTTGATGACGGGTTCGACCGCGGCTTCGACATGGAACGGCTGATCCAGGACCTAACCGGCCACGCTCGCCTGTTGCTGCGGGCCTGTCTGGCGCCAAGCGCGCCCATGGGCGCGGAAGATCCCGCCTTGGCCAGGCGGATCAAGGAGCAGGCGTCTCGCTTCAGCGCGGAAGACCTTCTGCGCCTTTTGGATATTTTGGCGGCGACGCAGTTTCGCTTGAAGGGCGCGCCTGGCGCCCGGGCGCTCATCGAGCTTCAACTCTCCAAGGCCGCGCTTCTCTCCAGAATTTTACCCCTGGACCAACTGCTTTCGGGCGCGCCGCTGCGCGAAGCGCCATCCGGCCCAAAAGCTTTGCCGTTGGAGCCGGCGGTGCCTTTGGAACCACGGGCGGTTGAGGAAGATGCCGGCCCGGCGCCAGAGGCGGAGGGAGATTTCCGTTTTACCGGCCTTATCCCATTTAAGCGCATGGACGAGGCCGAGGCCGTTTCGTACGAGCTTCGCGACGAGCGCGCCACGCGATTTCGCGAGGCGGCTTGCGACCGTTTTTTCCCCGCGCGAGCCGTGCTTGAGAGCGCCGTCATTTCTCTTGATCCAGAGGGCGTCCTTCACATCGCCTGCGCGAACGGCGGTTCCAAGGCCGGGATGGACTTTCTTAAAAGCCCCGATCACCTAAAAGAGCTTCAAGAGCTTGCCAAGGAGGCCGGATATCCGGCCCAGATAGCCATAGAGCGGTCAAACGGCGAAGCGGCGCCTTCATCCGGCGCGCCCGCGGAAGAACCTTCGCCGGAGGCCAAACGGCCTGAAGAGGACGAAGCCGTGCGCGCGGTTCTCAAAGTGCTTGGCGGGCAGGTGCTGAAAGTGACTCCACTCGCGCTTGAAGCCGAGGGAGCGGAGGAGGCGAATGACGAACCTGAATAAGCTTCTGAAACAGGCGCAGAAAATGCAAGAGCAGGTGCAGCAGGAAATGGCCGCGCTCGAAGTCGAGGAGTCGGCTGGAGGCGGAATGGTTGCCGCCCGCATGAATGGCCAAAAACTCTTGCTTCGCGTCACGGTGGACGCAACGCTGCTGGCCCCCTCCGAGAAAGAGATGTTGGAGGATCTGATCGTCGCGGCCGTGAACGGCGCAGCCAGCAAAGTGGACGAGACGCTCCAGCAGAAACTGGGCGGATTGGCCGGCGGTCTGGGCCTGCCCGGAATGTGACCTTGAGGAAAGATGAGTGATGTGAGATGAGGGGTGACAGAAACTGCGGCGCGTCATTTCAGTTTCACCACAAACGTTCAACCATCAACGTCTTGATCGAAAAATGCGGGGGAGAGATTCGAGGGGGAACCGTCAATGATTGATGCCGGCTCAAAATCCTTTCCAGCACCGCTTGCGCGCTGCATCTCCGAATTGGAAAAGCTCCAGGGCATCGGACATAAGTCCGCGCAGAGGATTCTTTACGGCCTGCTGGCCAGAGGGCCGGAGGCTTTTGACTCGCTTGCCGAATCGCTTCAGGCGGTGCCCAGAGGCGTCGAGCGGTGCCCCGAGTGCAGAGCTTTTCGCGAGGCCGGGCGGTCCTGTCCGATCTGTGGAGACGCCCGGCGAGACAAAAGCGCTTTGTGCGTGGTGGAGAGCGCTTCCGACCTTTTCTT
>JBBIMN010000310.1:0-2508 GCA_037444385.1 Acidobacteriota bacterium
GGCGAGCGGGCGGCCCAGAACAAGCCGGCCACCGGTTACAAGGTCTGCGTGATAGGCTCCGGCCCCTCCGGCCTTTCGTGCGCGGCCGACCTGGCCAAGATGGGCCACAAGGTGGACCTCTTCGAAGCGCTCCACAAGCCCGGCGGCGTGATGATGTACGGCATTCCCGAGTTCCGCCTTCCGAAGGACATCGTCCAGAAGGAGATCGCTTACGTCCGCTCGTTGGGCGTCAGCATTGAATGCAACGTCGTCGTGGGCCGAACGCTCCCGGTGAAAGAGGTGCTCGACCAGTACGACGCCGTTTACGTCGCCTCCGGTGCCGGATACCCGAACATGATGGGCATCCCGGGCGAAAACCTCAACGGCGTCTACTCGGCCAACGAGTTTCTCACCAGGGTGAATCTCATGAAGGCGTGGAGCGAGGGCAAGGCCGGCACGCCGATTCGCCGCCCGAAGCGATGTGTGGTCGTGGGCGCCGGCTTCACCGCCTTCGATGTCGTGCGAATTTCGCTCAGGCTGGGGGCGGAGGAGGCGCGCATCGTCTACCGCCGCAGCCGCCAGGAGATGCCAGGCCGCGGCGAAGAGATCGAGCACTCTGAAGAGGAGGGGGCGATCATCACTGTTCTCACGAACCCCGTCAGATACCTTGGCGACGAGAACGGTTTTGTCAAGGCCGTCGTTGTCCAAAAGATGGAACTCGGAGAGCCGGACTCGTCCGGGCGCCGCCGCCCCATCCCAATTCCAGGCAGCGAATACGAAATCCCGTGCGATACGGCCGTTGTCTCCATCGGCCAGACGCCCAACGTGCTGATCCCTTCCAACATGCCCGGGCTCAAAACGCGCTGGGGCTCCATCATTCAAGCCAATCGTGAAACCTACATGACCACGGTTCCGAAGGTCTTCGCCGGAGGAGACGCGATAACGGGCGCGGCCACCGTCATTCTTGCAACGCGCGCCGGGCGTGAAGCGGCGCGTTCAATTGATGCGTACCTCAGAGACCCGGGCCGGGCCTGGTATCCTCCAGCATAGGAGCAAGCAATGGAGATCACTAAGGTTTTTGACGGATACCTGAATGCCCCATTCGCCCAGACTCTTGAGATGGAGTACGCTGCCACGGTGGCCGCTCTTCCCAAAGATGAGTTTGGCGCCCTCTCGCTGCAGCAGGCGCTGGAAGCGATCTGTCCCATGAAAAGCCACATGGCCTTCGCGAAGAAGGCCGGACTGTTTCTCTCGGCGCTGCAGCAGGCGCTCAAGGCCGACGCCGGGCTGGACCTTTCCGTTCTCGGCGGCGAGGCGCGCCTCGACTGCCTCAACGCCTTCGGCAAAACCTACACCCTCACGGTCAAAGGCGGCGCCGGCAACCACGCCGGAGCGTACATGACGTCCGGCTCGCTGGTGATCGAAGGCGACGTCGAGGACTACTGCGGCATGGGAATGGCCGGGGGCAAGATCGTCGTCAAGGGGCTGGCCGAAAATCACCTTGGCCACTCGATGCGCGGCGGCGAGATCCTCGTCCACAAGAACGTTCACGACTTCGCCGGAAACCGCATGAGAGGCGGGCGCATCACGATTCAGGCGAACGCGGGTTATTCGGCCGGATACCGGATGGCCGGCGGCGTGATAACCATCAAGGATTTGGTGTGGGACCTTTGTGGCGAAGAGATGGTTGGCGGTCGCATCGAAGTCGGCGGGCACGTCGGCCACGACACCGGCTTGGCAATGGCCGGAGGAGAGCTCGTCCTCAACGAGGCATACAAAGACGTTGTCAGGCCCAAAGCCACGGGCGGCCGGGTCCTTGCCGTGGCCAAAGCGAAGCGCCAACAAGCGGTTGCTTAAGCCCGGCGCACCTTGTAAAATAAATGGGCTTCTGCGCGGCCGGGAAATTCTCCGGCGGAGCCCGGATGATCAGACTTTACCACGTGACAAAGACGTACCGGAGGGAAGCGGCCGCCCTGCAGGACGTGACGCTCCAAATCCATCCGCGCCAGTTCTGCTTTGTTACCGGCCCCTCCGGCGCTGGCAAAAGCACATTGCTTAAACTGGTCATCAGGGAGGAGCGCCCATCCAGCGGCCAGCTTCTGGTCAACGGGCGCAACCTTGACGCGCTGACGGCGCGCCATCTCCCCTATTTCAGGCGCAGGCTGGGCGTCGTTTTTCAGGACTTCCGCTTAATCCCGGAACGTACCGTTTATGAAAACGTCGCCCTTTTGATGACGCTCCAGGGCGTCCCGGTAAAAGAACGCAAGCGGAGGGCCTTCGAAGCGCTTCGCTGGGTGGGGCTGCAAAACCGCTTGGAGGCCTTTCCAGAGGAGCTCTCAGGTGGAGAGCAGCAGCGGGTGGCCATCGCGCGGGCGCTGGTCAACCGCCCCGTCATACTTCTGGCCGACGAACCCACGGGCAACCTCGACCCTGACTTGGCCCACGAAATCATCAGGCTCTTCCAGGAGGTCAACGCTTCGGGAACGACCGTCCTCGTGGCCACGCACGACAAGAACCTCATCTCGGCGT
>JBBIMN010000311.1:0-2480 GCA_037444385.1 Acidobacteriota bacterium
CTACGCCTCCTCGGTCTACCTCGTTCAAGTGGAGGGAGAGAAGAGCCGATCCACGACCCTGCCAGAGGAGAAGCGTTTTCAATACGAGGAGCTTCCTCTGTCCGAAGCCTCGTCCCGCCTTGGCGAGCGGCTTTACGAATTCCTTCTCCCCCTGGAGACGGCGCCTTTCGTGATTCCCCCCTCCGTTTACGGTGTCCCGCTTATTCACGGTGGTGAGCCTTTCGGAGGGATCGTGATTTACTCGTCTCACGCGCACGCCGATTATTCCCGCCGCCAGACGCTTTTGGAGACCTGCGTACAGTCGCTGGTCATCGGGCTTGAGAACTGCTTCCTGCACCTTCAGGCGATCCAGGACCCGCTGACGGGGCTTTACAACCGCTCCTATTTCCTCTACCGGCTTGAGGAGGAGTTGGCCTACTCGTCCCGCCACCGGGCGCCTTTCGCGCTATTGATGGCGGACCTCGATGACTTCAAGGTGGTCAACGACCAGCTCGGCCACGAGACGGGCGACCGCGTGCTGCGAAGGATAGGCGACCTGTTCAGGGCGGCCCTGCGGCGGGAGGACGTCCCGTCTCGTTTCGGCGGGGACGAATTTCTGTTGCTGCTCGTAAACTGCGACCAGCAGGCGGCTATGGACAAGGCCGACAAGATCCGCCAGCTCATAGGCACTCGCGCGCTTCCACGTGAAGAGGCCCAGGGCATTATGATCGGCTGTTCCGTGGGAGTCCTTTCGTCGGAGGACCTTCACGGCGAGCAGGACGTGCCCACGATCCTGCGCCGCCTCGACCATGCGCTCTACCGCGCGAAAGCGAGCGGCAAGAACCTCGTCGTCCTGTCGGAATGAATGACAGACTGTTAGGAAGCAAGGCTGAAGGGCCTCATGGGGACGGACCTGCGCCTGATGCCAGCGTGCGCCCGTCAGAGGCGGCTTAAGGGCGTTTCTCGGGGCTGGTCCACTCTACGTTGAAGATGCAGAGGGACGGCGCCCGGTCCTCTGCGACGCCGCACTGCGGGTGGGCAACCAATACGTCGCCTGCGCCAAGCTTCTCCAGCGCCCCGTGAATATAGCCGATGATCGTCGAACATTCGACCGGGCTGGCGCTTTCAAGGTTCCGGTTGTCCATCTCTATGCTCACCCGGCCAGCGCCCGCTTCGGTGACCTTGATCCGCTCCGCGGCCTTATCCCCGAAGCACTTCTGAATTATGACGGGAAACGTGCGCTTCAACCAGTCAAGCGGCGTTCTGGCGTAAAGAACCTTGAAAACCGTATCGGCCTGGCGGCGGGCGTTGAAGCGTCCCGCTTCATAAGCGAGGCAGGGGAACCGCGACGTGCTCGTGGATAGGGGGGCGGAGGGGCCACGCAGGACCCTCGACATGGCCGTCAGGAGAAGGATGTCAACCCAATCCGGAAGCACCGAGCTGGCCAGGATTGTGCCGCCGAACATCCTCTCCTCCAGAAAGGCCCGTTTCTCCGGACTGTCCGCGAGCCGCGCGCACTCTTCTTTGATGGCGTTCACCGTTTTGGCGGGGTCGAGGTGGTTGGTCGCGCAGTACTCCTCGACGAACATGAACCTCCCCTTTATGAAATCGGCGAGCTGACTTCCGCCATTTCCCATTTTTTTCGCCTCCTCCTCGCCATGATACCACTACCCCGGCCCGGGTTCCACCAGATGGGCGGCCGCAAAAGGAAAGATGCGTGTTGAATTGGCCTGGCTGGCGTAGTAGCGTGGATACGGTGCGGCGGCCCCCCCCGCCGCGCTTCATCGTCCCTCTCTACCGGAGGGCGGAATGCGCTCCGGGGGCTCCCATTTGTTCAGCTGGCTTGCGCCAGCGCCGCAATTACAGTGGCGGCGGTCTGGAGATCGCTCCGACGTCCATCGTCTAACGTCTAACTTCTTACCTGCTCACCTTCCTACAGCCTGGATCGCCTTGGCGGCAAACTCCAGGACATCTACTGTTTTGAAGGCTTCGTGGCCGGTCTCACCGGCTGCATTTGAAAGCATCACGTTGCAGAAGGGACACGCGACGGCGACGCTCTCGGCCCCCGTGGCCATGGCCTGCTCGAAACGGGCGTGGTTGATGCGCTTGCCGAGCTTCTCCTCCAGCCAGAAGCGCCCGCCGCCCGCGCCGCAGCACATGGCCGCTTCGCCGCTCCAATCCATCTCCTTCAACGAAATTCCCGGAATGGATTTGAGAATGGCCCTGGGCGCCTTGGTCTCGCCGTTGTACCGGCCGAGATAACACGGGTCGTGATAGGCCAGCTTCTCCTGCACGTTCCCGCCCAGCTTCAAGCGGCCTTCAGAAAGAAGCTTCGCCACCAACTCGGTGCCGTGGATCACTTCGTAATTTCCACCGAAGGCAGGGTACTCGTTCTTCAGCGTGTTGAGGCAATGCGGGCAGTTTGTGACGATCTTCTTGACCTTGTAGCCGTTCATGGTCTCGACGTTGCCCTCGGCCAGCGTCGCGAAAAGATATTCGTT
>JBBIMN010000312.1:0-968 GCA_037444385.1 Acidobacteriota bacterium
CGCTGGCATTCGGCCGCCGCTGCATCCCGCGGGGCGGCGTTGCCCGGGCTTGGCGCACGGCAAGTACGCCGGCGTCCTCGCGCCTTGCCCGGCGGGCGCGCCGGCGCCCTCGGTGCGTCACCGTATTTCCGAAACCGAGCACTTAGGCGCTCGCTGCACTCGCTGCCCCCCCCGCCTGTGGAATGCGCTCCAGCCGGAGTGGATCCGGCTTCGCGCGTTCCCCGTTGCTGGCGCGACGAAAGCGGCTCGAAGGGCGGGATGCCCGTCGGCGGCCGTTATGAGAACGAGAGATGGGAGCGAGCGGTGAAGGATAAGTATGAAGTATGAATTATGAAGGATGAAGGGTGGTACTTCATCTTTTTATTGAACCTTCATGCTTCCGCCTTCAACTTGTTTTTTCAATCCGCCCCGGGAATCTTAGGCGGCCTTGGAACACGGCGAGCGGACTCGGACGCGAGCGAGGCTGATAGGCCGCCTTAGATTCGAGCCCCGTCGCCCAACCGGCAGGGCCCGACGTCCACAAACCCCGCACCTTGGTCCCTCAGGTTGACTGGATTGTCAAGTGGAACGTAAAGCGTCACAAAAAATGGCGCAAGAGTCGTAACATTCCCGCGGTTGTCAACCAGCCGGCCATTACGGCGCCTGATTGTTGGCACAACCGTTGCAACAATGGAGCGTCTGAAGGAGGTGCAACATGACTAAGAAAAGTTTAACCACGGTAGCCGCAATCGGAGTCCTTCTTACGTCCTCGATGTTGGTATACAGCCAGATAATGCCCCCGGCGGGAAATGGCGATGGGGCGGCTGGCCCATTGGCAAGTCCTCCCGCGATCATGGGAACCCAAGCCGCCTCTCCCAAGGGTCTCAATCTTCCAGTCCCCACGCCCCTTCCCACAGAGGTGTTGGCTTACTATGAAATCACGTCAGCCAAGGCGATCATTAGCACCTTGGGAACATTGATTCAACAGG
>JBBIMN010000312.1:978-2463 GCA_037444385.1 Acidobacteriota bacterium
AATGCCTGCAAACCCGAGCTCGCACTGTTGGATCAGGCGGCATCCGAATTGAACGATGCCACCGCTGAGCTCTCCGCCGCAAACGACGAGTATTACAAGCTGATCGCATCGCCGCCGTACGAGAGAGACTGGAGCTATTTCAAAAAGCTTATGTCTGGCGTCTTCTCGAATTATGGAGCAGCGGTAGATTCTCTCAACCAGGCCCTGCAATCACTCTGTTGACGGCCGGCTGTTTTGCGAGGCGTGGTGGTTGGCGCCAACACCTTTGGCCCATAAGGCGCTGGCCACCTTTGGAGGACCGCCCACGACGGAGCGGTCCTTCTACATTTTTTTAACCCAAGTTGGGGAGGCCGTCAAGATGGCTCCCGCACGGCTTCATCCCCCTCGCCAAAATGCCTTCATTTCGAGAACGGTTTTCTTTCAAACCGGCAAAGGGAGCGCGGGCTGTGATCGCGCGCGGCCGAGACCGCCGCGCCAGACTGGTGCTTGACAGGATTACGCGAGCAACGGTCGGCATCGGAATGCCTCTCGACAATGCTACAGTGCGCCAGCGGCCATCCAACCGTCCATCGAACGTGCGGCAAGCTGCGGTCCAGACTCCCGCGTGTTCGCCGCGGCAAGCGCTATAGCCCAGGGACAGCAAACGGCCTCGCCTGCGGCCAGCCGTCCCCAGAGTCTTTCATGGACCACCGGCATGGCATATGTCTCGGCGCAAGACAATGCGTCATAAGTGTGACGTTAATGCTGCCCCTTCTCGACGCGTGTAACTATTCATGACGATATTGCGTCTGTTTGCTGGCATGGCCGTTGCAATGGAGTGGGCCTGAAGGAGGTGCGCTATGACTAAGAAGAGTTTCACCACAGTCGCAGTAGTCGGAACCCTGGTTCTTTCATCCATCCTTTCAATCGCGCAAACACGCCAGCGCGCGATGGGTACCAGCGTTCAGCCGGGGGGCGCGATAACGCCATCCATGGCCACGGGGCCAGCAATTCTTCCTCCCCCCAGTTATCAACCGCCCCAGATAATACCGACCACCAAGCTTCCAGTCGAGGTGCGGGCTTACCTCAGCTATACCTCAACGCAGGCGCTCGTGGGCGACCTCAACACACTCGTCCAACAGGCGGCACTCACCTGCTGCGCCACGCAGCTCCCTATCTATCAGCAGGCCGCCACTTCGCTAAGCGACGCGACCAATCAACTAGCCGCTGCTTTGACGGAGTACAACAACCAGATGGCGTTGCCGCAGGATCAGAGGGACTGGACCTACTTCTGGCAACTGATTGGCGCGGCCTACTCTGATTTCAACACGGCGAGCGGCTATTACAACCAGGCCCTGCAGACGCCATGCTGACGCACGGCTTCCCGGCCCCTGGAGGGGTGATCCGCGCCGGCCACCCTCCCCTTTGGATTATCAGGCGCGCGGACCACCCCAGGAGGACCGCTACCGGCACGGCGGTCCTCCTGGTTTTTTCATGTGGCGCGAA
>JBBIMN010000313.1:0-2437 GCA_037444385.1 Acidobacteriota bacterium
CATGTCGGCGGCGCTACCGCCCGTGCCGCGCTTGATTACCCCCGTCATTCCCTGGACGGTAACGAAAGCCGCCGCCGGGTCGAGAACGGGTTCCGGCACGGGATGGGTCTCCTCGAGCGTCCGCCCTTCCCTGTCGGAGATTTTTGAGATGAAGTATGGCGCCACGTAGGCGCCCTGGTTGTCGAGCGCGGCGTAGGCCGCAGTGAGGTCCCAGAGAGTTATCTCGAAAGCCCCAAGCGCCATCGAAGGATACGGTTTCAGGTCGCTTGTGATGTGCAGGCGCTTCGCAAGGTCAATGACGCGGTTCATTCCCGTTTGGTTCAAAAGGTGGACGGCGCAGATGTTGACGGAGTGTTCAAGCGCCGTCTGATACGTTATCCAGCCAAAATAATCGGGGTCGAAGTCGCGGGGAATATAGGCGTCCGAGCAGAGTTTCGCGGCCTCTTCTCGGCCGTTTAGGAAGGCGGTCGGTTCATCAACGACGTTGTCCGAAAGGGTGACGCCGTCGGCAAAGGCGCGGGCGTAAATGATGGGCTTCACGGCCGAACCGGTCTGCCTCTTCGCCTGCATCACGCGGTTGTACATCGAGGAGGCGAAGTCGTAACCGCCGACGAGCGCAAGCACCTCGCCCGTGTGAGGATTCAAGGCAAGCAGCGCGCCCTGGGCGGTTGGTGGCTGTTCAAGTTCAACTTCCGCGGAGCCTCCGCCCCGAATCACTT
Source organism: Acidobacteriota bacterium (assembly GCA_037444385.1). Lineage (GTDB taxonomy): Bacteria > Acidobacteriota > UBA4820 > UBA4820 > DSQY01 > JAEMPZ01. The sequence goes on from JBBIMN010000313.1 coordinate 720, forward strand.
TGACGAGGACGCGGTCTCCCTCCTTGAAGACGATCGAGGGATGGATGGTTCCCGCCCACTTCCATTGCGCCGAGCCGAGGGTGAACGTCCGGCCGCACGCCGATGCCTGGATTGTATCCGGGGAGACCTGGCGAACCGTGGCCCAGACTCTCGCGCCCTCCTCGAATTCGGAGGCGGCGGTTGTTTCGTCAGGCGCGGCGTCGCCCCTCAGCGGGCCCTTGAAACCGTGCCTGCGGCTGTACTCGTGCAGGCCCTCCTTCACCGCGCTCACGGCCAGCCCCTGAAGCTTCGGGTCTATGGTGGTGAAAACCTGAAGCCCCTTTTCATAGAGCGCCTCCTCGCCGTATTTTTCCTCGCAATAGATCCGGACACGTTCGCTCACGTAAGCAGCCGAGCCCTCCTCCATGGTGCTCCTGCCGCTTATGCCGAGTGGCATGGCTTTCTTGGAGACGGCTTCGGCTTGAGATATCTTGCCCGTGTCGGCCATCCTTTCCAGTACGAGGTTTCTGCGCGCTTTCGCCCTGTCTGGATGGTTGATGGGGGAGTACTGCATCGGAAGCTGGATCATTCCCGCAAGAAGCGCCGCTTCATCCGTCGTGAGACCGGAAGCGGGCTTGCCGAAATAAAAGCGCGAGGCGCTCTCGATGCCGTAGTAACCGTGGCCGAAATAGACCTTGTTGGCGTACATCTCCAGGATCTGCTGCTTGCTATAGCGCTTCTCGATGTTGACGGCGAGAATCATCTCCCTGATCTTCCGAACCCAAAGTTTTTCGGGCGTGAGGAAGTACTGCCTGGCGAGTTGCTGGGTGATGGTGCTGCCGCCCTGTCCCTTGCGGTGCTGGATGAGATCCTTGAAGACCGCCCGCAGCACGCCGCGAACCGAGACGCCATGGTGCTGGTAGAAGGTCGAGTCCTCGATTGCTATCAAGGCGTCGAAAAACTTCGGAGAAATCTGGTTGTAAGGAACAAGAATCCGTTTTTCGGCGCCGTATTCCTGAAGGAGCCGCCCGTCGCGCCCATAGACCTTCGTCGTCAGCCTGGGAACGGTGAACTGAAGGCTGTCCACCTGTGGCATGTCCCTGGTCAGGTAGACGCCAGCCGCCACGCCGGCTACGGCGCCGCAGATCATCAGAAATAACGCTATCTTAAAGGCGCGGCGCCCGAGGCCTTTGCCGGGGCTTGAGGGCTTGTTCATCAGGGCCCGTAAAGTTTATAGAACTCTCGAAAACTGTCGTTTTCGCAAAGCGACTGGTTAATGGCGAAGTAATCCTGGACCTGGTTGGTCGTTGACCTGATCCGCCTTGTCAACTCCTTGGCCAGATTTTGCCAAAGTTTGGCTTCAAGCAGCGCGGAGGAGGCTACAAGCGCGCTGAAATCGTCCCTGGAAAGCGACAGGACGGCCAGGTTTCCTTCGGCCTCCACCGTGGCGCTTGCCGGTTCGCCGTCAATGATGCCCATCTCGCCGAAAGTCTGCGGATGCTCAAGCTCGGTGATCAGGACCTGCATCTCTCCAAGCTTTCTCAGCACCCTCGCCCGCCCCTCCAAAAGTATGAACATTCTGGCTCCGCTGGCGCCCTGCTGTATAATGGCGGTGCCTGGAGCGAAGGCGCTCGGCTTGGTCAGCCATTTATTCAGCGTATCGAAATCCCATTTGCCGCCGGTTTTGCCTTTCAGCGCGGCCGAATAGTTGAAGCCTGCGGCGGAGGCGATGGGACGAT
>JBBIMN010000314.1:0-2427 GCA_037444385.1 Acidobacteriota bacterium
GTCCGTCAAATGGCCGTATGCCGGGTCGAGGTAGAGGATGGACCAGCCGATGGAGCGCGACGCGCCGCACTTCACGAAGTCTTCCTTCCACGCATCGAACGAGCCGTACTGCTCTTCGAGGGCCTTGCGAAGGGGCGAGCCGGCCTTCGGTTCCGCCGCGCCGGCCTTGAGGTTGCCGAAGTAATACTCGTGCAGCACCATGCCGTTGTATTCGAAGCCGAAGCGGCGGCGCCTGTCGGCGTAGACCGGCGTGGAAGTTTTGCCTTCGGTTCTCAATGCCTCAAGCTCTCCCTTGAGCGCGTTGCTGTTGCTGATGTAGCCCTCGTAGAGTTTCCAGTGCTGGGCTATCTGGTTTTCGGTGATGCCCTTGAGCCCTGACGGTTTGAGATGGGTTTTAGCTTCGTAAGCCATTTGAACTCCTCCTTCTATAAATGAACGATCCGCCAATAAAGCTTATTCCATTATGCGCTGCTTCCTTGCCGTGAAGAGTCTGAACTGAAGCCTGGCCTGCGCCTCAAGCATCGCTTCGCCAGAAAAGACTTTTGCCCCTTGCCGCGAAGCAGCTTTCACCAGCGTGGTCTCGCCCTCCTTGGCTATAACCATATCCAGAATGGCGCCGCCTTGCAAGCGCCCTTTAGGCATCGGGCTTTCGTCTTTCCTTGTCCCCAGGGGCGTGGCGTTCACCAGCAAATCCCACTTCGTGTTTCCCCGCTCTTCCCACCGGACAGTTTCACAGTTGAACCTTGACGCGAGAAGCGCGGCTTTGGCGTGACCCCTCGCGCATACCGCCACCGGGCCTCTTCGAGAAAGCGCCATCACCGCCGCCGCCGCCGCGCCGCCGGCGCCAAGCACAAGCATCCGCGGCCTTAAAACACCCAATCGCCTGATGGCGCTTCTGATCCCGTAAACGTCCGTGTTCGCAGCCATCCATCCTTCGGGCCGCGAGAGAAGCGTGTTGGAGGCCCCAGTGGCCAGCGCCAGCCTGGAGCGGAAAGCGGCCTCTCGCATGGCCGCCTGTTTATGGGGAATCGTGACAGCCGCGCCCGACAGATTGAATTCGCGCGCCAGGCGTTGAAAATCTTTCAACTCCCGCAGGGGAAAGATCACGTAACGTTCGGGGCGATTTGCTTCCTGAAGCCACCGGTTGAAGAAAGAGGGCGTTTTTGAAAACTCAAGCGGCCATCCCAAAAGCGCTATAAGCGGTGTGGAGGCTTTTATTTCGAGCGGGGCGCAGGAGAGCAGAAGGCCGAGCGGCGGCTGGCCCTCGCCCGCCGGGCCGCAGCCAGGAGCGTGGGCATACGTGGAGAGCGATCCCCACGCGAGGGCGAGAATCCTGCTGACCCCCCCGGAAGCACCGGAGGCAAAGACGATCAGATCATTTTGGCCGCCCGCTTTCGACAGCAACTCCCGCACCTGGATGTTTCTTCTTTCATCGCCGGCGAATGGGACGGCCTTGTAAGCGGCCGCGCTCTTTTGCCGCATCCTCGCGACCAGCGCCGGAAGTTCAACCTTTTCGCCAGGCCATCCGTGCCACGAAAGGATGAGGCGCGAAGGCGCGATCTGTTCCAGAAGCTGTTCCGGCGCGCGCTCTGCCGGAAGATCAATCCATGCACCCAACTCGCTCGCCCGCTTGAAGTGGGGCCATTCATCGGGCCGCGTCTCCGTCCTGTCGCCGGAAACGAGCAGCGGGATTTCAGAAGCAAGCTCGACGGCTTTTAGCCGCTCCTCTTCGGAGGCAAGAACGTCGAGCCTGATCTCAACGCGGCTCGCCCCCATCGCCAAAGCCAGGCGGGCGGCTTTCTCGGCGCCACTGGCAGTCTCTGACGAGGCCGTCGCTATTATTGGGCCGGGCCCGTATTTAAGGGACTCTCGCCGCATCTTCCACCCGCCATGCCACCAAGCGCTCATTCCCGCGTCCGGTGAAGAGCATCCAGTTCAATTAGAGTATAATTCAAACGTGGAGAGAGGTGAACCATGGCGCTCGAAGACATCTACGGCTCAGAGGCGGCTTCAATCCTCGAAAATCTCGACCGGCAGCGCGAGGCGCTGGTTTCACTCAAGCCTCAGATTCTTCGCGCGGGGGAAAGCCTGCGCGCGGCCCTTGCCGCCGGGCATAAGGCGCTCTTCTTCGGGAACGGCGGCAGCGCGGCCGACGCGCAGCACCGGGCTGCTGAGCTTTCGGGCCGTTACATCAAAGAGCGGCGAGCCATTGCCGGACTGGCGTTGACGACCGACACGAGCGCCATCACCGCGATAGCCAACGATTACGGCTTTGAGAGAATCTTCGAACGCCAAGTCGAGGCGATCGCCAATCCTGGCGACGTGGCCATAGGCATCTCCACGTCCGGCAGCAGCCCGAACGTCCTAAAAGGATTGATGAAGGCTAAGGAAATCGGGTGTAGGACGATAGCCGTGTTGGGCCGAGAC
>JBBIMN010000315.1:0-298 GCA_037444385.1 Acidobacteriota bacterium
GTTCCGGCGAGGCCAAGTCCGATGGAACCAAAGGCGCGGAACCACAAGCAAAGTGAGGTGGCGCGATGGACGAGATGACGCCGGGAATCAAGCAGGCCGAGCCGGAAGAGAACAAAGCCGTCGAGCCAGCCTCTGTTACCGCTGAAGCGATCGCCGCCCCCTCACCGCTTTCGGCCTTTGCCGGAGTAGTGGCCTCGCCTTCCGCGACGTTCACCTCCATGCGTGAAGCGAAGTGGCGGTTCGCCATTTGGCCGCTCGCTGTTTTGGCATTGCTGGCCGGCCTTGCCACCTACATTTT
>JBBIMN010000315.1:308-2379 GCA_037444385.1 Acidobacteriota bacterium
ACCAGGGTGGACATGGAAGCCTTCATGCGGAACCAACTCAAGCACAGCCGCTTCGCCTCTCAGATGTCCGGGGAGCAGATGGACCAGGCGATAGAGCGGGCCAAAACCGCAAGCCCGTGGACCAGAGTGGCGATCAATGTTCCAGGCACCGTGGTTTTCATGCTGCTGGTGGCGCTCGTATATTGGGTAACGTTTCTCGCCATGGGAAACACCATGACTTACGGACAGGCTCTTGTCGTCACAAGCTGGGCGCAAATTCCCAACATAGTGGGGAGCGCGCTGGCTTCCATTGTATTCATGGTTCGCAATCCGTCGGAGCTTGACCCGATGAACGCCGTGATGTCCAATCCGGGGGCGCTGATCGGCCAAGAGGCCGTCTCGCCGTGGCTCTACTCGCTGCTTTCGAGCCTGGACGTCTTCGCCATTTGGACGATCGTGCTCTATGTCTTTGGGTTCGCGGCCGTGGGCAAAATCTCAAAAGGGCAGGCCGCCTCCGTCGTGCTCGCCATTTTCGTTTTGAAGACGGCCCTGAAGCTCGCATGGGCCTTCTTTATGCAGAGCTAGGGGGAATTCGTGAAGCGCAAACACTGGGTTCTTGTAGGAGCGGCCCTCCTTGTAGTTCTGATCGTCGTCTTTTCCATCGTCAAATCAGGCAACAAGCCCGACGAGGTGGAGGCGGTCAAGGTCGTCCGGGGCGATGTGGCTCCAACGGTGACGGCCGATGGCTTGATCGCCGCCAAGGACACCGTGAACATTTCGTCGCAGGTGATGGGCGAAATCGTCGCCATTCCATTTAAGGAGGGCGAGCGGGTCAAGAAGGGCGACGTGCTCGTTCAGATCAATCCTGATACCTACCAGCGCGACGTCGCCTCGGCCAAAGCCAACCTGAACGGCGCCCTGGTGGCTATTGACCAGGCCAAGGTGGCGCTTACGCAGCGCCAGCGGGACTGGGACCGGGCCGAGGACCTCTTCAAGCAGGGCATCTACTCGACGTCGCAGCACGACGACGCGAAGCTCGCGCTTGACCAGGCGAAGCTGGCTTACGATTCCGCCCAGACCATGGTCCAACAGGCCAAGGCGGCTTACCAGCGCGCGCAGGATTATTTAGCCAAGACAACGATGCTCTCGCCGATCAACGGCGTGGTCACGGCGGTGAACGCCAAGGTCGGCGAGACCGCCGTCATGGGCACGATGAATTTCTCAGGGACGGTCATCCTGACCGTATCCGACCTGAGCCAGATCATCACCGAAGTGGAGGTTGACGAGGCCGACTTCCCGCGGCTCAAGATGGGCCAGCCGGTCGTCGTCACCGTGGACGCCCTTGGCGGCAAGAAATACGACGGGACGGTCATCGAGATCGGCGCTTCGGCGCAGGCCGGTTCATCGGGAGTGCAGACCAACATCAGGCAGTTCAAGGTCAAGGTCCTTATAACCAATCCGGACGCCCAGCTTCGCCCGGGAGTAACCGCCAGGGTCAAGCTGATTGCCGACAAGCGGAAGGATGTCCTTCGCATTCCGATCGGCGCAATACGAACCGAGGAGAAGAACGGCGAGCAGGTGTTCTTCGTCTTCATCGCCGAGAATGGCAAGGTCGCCAAGCGGCCAATAAAGACGGGGCTTTCGGACGACCTCTACACGGAGGCGACGGATGGCCTCAAAGGCGGCGAGGAGGTTATCACCGGCCCCTACCGGCTCTTCAAGACGATGCGCGAAGGCGACCGCGTAAAGGTCAAGCTCCTTGGCGAAGAGGAAATCCAGAAGCAGCAGTCCGGCATAGAGGTGCACGTTTCATGAGAGACGGACGGCGGCGCTAACTGCAGGCGGGCCTGTTTCGCAAGCGGGAGAGCGATGAATTCCACCCCTGATAAGGCGGCGGCAATGAGCGATACGGACAACGTCCTCATCGAGGCGCATGGCCTCGTCAAGGATTACCCCATGGGAGATGAGGTCTATCACGCCCTTTGCGGCGTTGACTTGACGGTGCGCCGTGGAGAGTTCATCGCCATCATGGGCCCTTCCGGCTCCGGCAAGAGCACGCTTCTGCACCTTCTGGGCTGTCTGGACACGCCGA
>JBBIMN010000316.1:0-2360 GCA_037444385.1 Acidobacteriota bacterium
GTCACCGTCATTGACCCGGTCTGCTACAGCGAGTGGGCCTACATCCCGCACTTCTACTACAACTTCTACGTCTTCACTTACGCCACCTCGATCACCGCCTCGACGGCGCTGTCGCAGATGGTGCTAGAAGGCAGGCCCGGCGCGGTCGAGCATTACCGCAAGTTCCTCACGCTCGGAGACTCGATGCCGCCCATAGACGAGCTGAAGGTGGCCGGCGTTGACCTGACGACCGACGCCCCGTTCGACACGACGATGAAGGCGATGAACAAAGCCATGGACCAGATGGAGATGATTCTCGACAAGATGCAGAAAAAGTAAGCGCTCGAAGGGGCGGGCACCCCGCCCGCCCCGCCCCTCTTTCTGGCCGCGCGGGAGCAAGCAATGCGGCGCTTTAGATTCCCCGTTCTCTCTTTTGACTCGTTGAAGAGCCCTCGCCTATAATCGCCCCGGGGAGGCCCGCCATGAAAATAGCCGCCGTTCTGTCGCTCGCGTTCCTTTTCGGCATAGCCGCTTTTGCGCAAGCCCCCGCGCCGAGGGCGTTCACATTCTCGATCGTCGCGAGAGACCCGGCCACTGGGGAGATGGGCGTAGCCGTACAGTCGCACTGGTTTTCCGCCGGCTCGGCTGTCCCGTGGGCCGAGGCCGGAGCCGGAGCCGTCGCCACGCAGTCCTTCGTTGATCAGTCCTACGGCCCTCTTGGGCTCGACCTCATGCGCGCCGGTAAAAGCGCCCCCGACGCCTTGAAAGCTCTGTTGGCCGGGGACCAAGGACGCGAAGCGCGGCAGGTCGCGATGATTGACGCTCAAGGCCGCGTCGCCGTACATACAGGTTCCAAGTGCATTCCAGCGGCTGGCCACGAGATTGGAGAGCAGTTTTCGACCGAAGCCAACCTCATGGAGAACGCCAATGTTTGGCCCGCGATGGCGAAGGCCTATCGCGAAACAAGGGGCGATCTCGCCGAGAGAATGCTGGCGGCCCTCGACGCCGCGCAGTCCGCCGGCGGCGACATCCGCGGGATGCAGTCCGCCGCGATCTTAATTGTAAAAGCGAAATCCACCGGCAGGCCTTGGGCCGACGCGGTTTTCAACCTTCGCGTCGAGGACAACCCGGCGCCGCTGAAGGAGCTTCGCCGCCTCGTGCGCTTGCAGCGCGCCTATAACCACGCATCGGCTGGGGACGATCTTACCGCGGCGGGAAAACTGGACGAGGCGCTGAAGGAGTACGCCGAAGCCGCGCGCCTCGCCCCGGAGGTGCAGGAGCTGCCTTACTGGGAAGCGGTGGCCCTCGCCTCGAACGGCCACCTGGATGAATCGCTGCCCATATTCAAGTCGGTGTTCGCGAAGGAGCCGCGATGGGCCGAGCTCACTCCCCGCCTTCCAGGCGTGGACCTGTTGCCAAAAGACCCGGAGCTTCTCAAGAAAATAATAGCCCAGGCTCCGGAAAAGAAATGAACGGGAGCGCCTGTACGCCGGCGAGGCTGGCGTAATTGAAACCTGCGAGCGCTCAAGATAAACGTTTGGCCGTAGTTCTTGCCTCAATACCAGATGTTCCCGAAGAATAAAATCAGCATCGCATCAGTGGGGTACACCGGCGTTGGGTGTTCTCCCAGAACCAGGTCCATATCCCTCACCCGCTCTTTGTCCGTATCAACGTTGCTCTCTCTTGGTGCGCCATCGTCCATAAAACCCACGCCATTCCGGCCAAAGAGGCCGCCATCAGGACAAATGCAATGATGCGGACCACGATGGCAAGGGCGGTGTCCAAATTCAGAAGACCGAGCGCGTCGAGCATGTAGTTCCAATCGTGCTCCACCTCGCCGCCGCCAACCGAGACGAGGGGAAGCTCCATGGCGCGCGCGTCGCCCATGTAAGTTGCGACGCCGTAAAGGTTGTCGCTCAGCCACGCGCCGCAGAAGGGCACGGCGAAGTAGTCGGGCTGCCGCAGGAAGAGCCACGCCGAGACGACGGGCGCCGCGCACTGGAAGAGCGTGCCGCCCGCGACCATGATGAATTGCGGCATGAAGGAGAGGACGAGGTGGCCCGCCTCGTGGATGCCGAGGTTCAAACCGCCGAAGAGGCTCGTGTAGAGCGGGCCGGCCAGATGGCGGATCGCGATGTAGAGGCACCACGCGAGAATCGGCGCGCGCCACCACCAGACGCGGCCAGCGGACCAGCCGCGAACTTCATCCTGCATCGAATCGAGAACCTGTTTGAACTTTTCGTTCATTTCCGCTCTTCAAATCATTTCCAAAACCGCAGCCATCGAGACGCCGCCGCCTCCGCAGAGCGTGGCCATCCCCAGGCTCTTGCCGCGCGCCTTCATCGCGTGAATCAGCGTGACCATGATGCGGCAGCCTGTAG
>JBBIMN010000317.1:0-2338 GCA_037444385.1 Acidobacteriota bacterium
CGCCGACGCCGACGAACAGTTCGACGAATTCGGAGCCGGATATCGAGAAGAAGGGAACGTCCGCCTCGCCCGCTATGGCCTTCGCAAGAAGCGTCTTGCCGGTGCCCGGGGCGCCCATGAGGAGAACGCCCTTCGGTATCTTGCCGCCGAGCTTCTTGAACTTGTTGGAATCCTTCAGAAAGTCAATGATCTCCTGAAGCTCCTCCTTGACCTCCTCGATCCCCGCGACGTCCTTGAATGTGACCTTGTTGCCGCCTTGGGGCGACATGCGCGCCTTCGATTTGCCGAAGCTCATCGCCTTGTTTCCGCCCTGCTGCATCTGGCGCATGAAGAAAATCCAGAACCCGATCAACAGGACCGCAGGCAGGATGTAAAAAAGCGCCATGACATACTGCGACGCGTTCGAGTCGCTCGCCTTGACGTCCACTCCTTTCTTAACCAGCTCTGGCGTGAAGTTCTGCAAGTCGGAAGGCAGCGTTACCGTGTAGTGGGTCGCCCCCTCGACCGGGTTCTTTAGCTCGCCCTTCACCGCGGAGCCTTTGATTACGGCGTCCTTAACCTGCCCCTTGTCCACCAACTGCGAGAACTGGCTGAAGGGAATGTCAACCTCCTTGACGCTCGCCTTCCGCAAAAGGCCGAAAGAGATTATGACTATCGCGATTATCACCGCCCAAAGCATTACCGAACGAAGCTGCTGATTCACTTGTTCTCCTAATTAAGGGCTAAGGCCGGAGCGCACAAACGCTGGCGCAACCGGCGCAACCATTCTGATAAACCGCGCGAAACCCGCCTTCATTCCGCTTCAACCCACGTCAGGTACGGCAGATTCCGGTAGCGCTCCTGGCAATCGAGGCCGTAGCCAACGATGAATTTTTCCGGAACGGTGAAGCCCCTGTAATGAATCGGGACGTCGAGTTTTCGCGCCGACGGCTTGTCGAGGAAGCAGGCCACCTTAATCGAGGCGGGTGCGCGCTCGGCCTCGATGTGCTTGATGAGATAATCCAGCGTAATGCCCGTGTCCACGATGTCTTCAACGATAAGCACGTGTTCGCCGGACAGTTCCAGCGAAGAGGTGAAAAGGATCTTCGCGTGCTGGCCGTCCACCTGGCTCTTCATCTCGGTAAGGGCGATCCGCACGTCGCCCGGCAAGCGGCGCATGAGGTCGGCGAGGAAGGGAATGCAGCCCTTCAGCACCGCGCAAAGAACGATCCTTTTGCCCTCATAATCGCGCGCTATCTGGGCGGCAAGCTCGCTGACGCGCGCCGCGATCTGCTTTTCGCTGAACAGAATGCCTTGCGCCAGTTTCACCGTCGTCCTCCTTTGGCGGCCCTGCGCAGCCTCACAGCCGACCGCTCTCTGACACCCTCCCAGGCGCCGGGCAGCGCGACGCGCGCTCCCGAGGGCGCTTCGCGCAACGCGCACAGAGCCTCGACGTGGCGCTCTGTTATGCGCCTGAGTCCGCCTCTCACCGAGGCGAGCCCTCTCAGAATCTGGCGCCTCGCCTCGCCTTCAGCCAGATCGCGAAACTCGCCCAATGGGAAATATAGGTCATCCCCGTCTCTTTGCGCAATATCGGGGGCGGGGGCATCAGCGGCGAAGCGCGCGTGACGGGCCAAGGCGGCGAGGTGGCGCTTGAATCCGGGGAAAGCCTTTTCCAGCGCCGGCATGATCTCTTGCCTGATTCGGTTGCGCGCGAACCTCGTGTCCAGGTTGCTCGAATCCTCGGCCACGCATAGCCCAAAGAGCCTCGCGGCCTCGCTGAGTTCCTCTCCGGTAAAATCGAGCACCGGCCTCAAGACGTGCCCACTTCGGGGAAGTACGCCGGCCAGGCCGCTGATGCCGGTACCGCGGGCGATGCGCATGAGCACCGTTTCGGCCTGGTCGTCCAAAGTGTGGGCCGTCGCGGCGTAATCCCACCCGCCCTGGCTTCGGGCCTTTTCTACGGCGGCGTATCTGCGCTCTCGCGCCCACTCCTCGACGCTCTGGCCGGCCCCCGGCTTTGAGCGAAGCCTCACGGTGTAAAACGGCAGACCGAGGCGCAGCGTGGTCTCTTTCACCATCGCGGCATCCCGGTTGGCTTCAGCGCCACGCAAACCGTGGTGGACATGGACCACCCCGAGCTCCAGCGGAGGCCGCGGCAGAGCGGAAAGGAAAAGAGCCAGCATACCCATCGAGTCCTTTCCCCCCGAAACAGCCAGCAGCAGACGCCCGCCTTTGCATATAGGAGTTTGCTTCAGCGAAGCCCGAAACTTCTTTAGAAGGGGGTGGTGGCGGTGCAGGGACTCGAACCCCGGACACAACGGATATGAGCCGTTTGCTCTAACCACCTGAGCTACAC
>JBBIMN010000318.1:0-2337 GCA_037444385.1 Acidobacteriota bacterium
TTTGGGGCCGGGAGCAATCCCGGCCCCGTTATATTCAAACAAATCCAGAATCACTCTGGTCGCAGACGGTGGCCTCTTTTTGGCTTTTTCTCAAGAAAGGAGGGCATCTCTGTTCCTGAGCTAAAATCCGATTTGCGCTCTTTGGCTCTTCTGAAAAGCTCTCTTTCCGCTCCTTTCCACGCTCCTTGCTTTCTCGTTCGCCGCTTTTGATATAGACTTTCTGTGAAGCGTGAAGGGAGGCGAGCCATGTTCGAGACGGCCGAAGTTGGAAACCGTGTTGACAAAGTTGCCTACAAGCGCGAGGAACCCAAGCTTCGCGAAAAGCTCCTGGAGGCCCAGGAGGCGCTGGCGGCCTCCCCCCTTGCCGTCGTGATCTTGGTCGGGGGCGTCGAGGGAGCGGGCAAGACCCACACCGTCAACCAGTTGCTCGAATGGCTCGACGCCCGCGGCATCGAGACGCACGCCATGGGCGAGCCGAGCGACGAGGAGCGCGACCGGCCTCCGATGTGGCGGTTCTGGCGGCTTCTACCTCGAACCGGGCGTACCGGCATTTTCCTGGGTTCCTGGTACACGGACCCGATCGTGGGCCGGGTCTTCGGGAAAAATTCGCCGGGCGATTTCGACCAGGCGCTTGGCCGCATCGTGGACTTCGAGGAGATGCTCGCCCATGAAAACGTCCTTCTGGTGAAGTTCTGGCTCCACCTCGGCAAGGACTTGATGAGAAAGCGCTTCAAGAAACTGGAGTCGGACCCTCTTACGGCGTGGCGCGTGACCAAGCAGGACTGGAAATATTTCAAGAAGTACGACCAGTTCCGCGAGGTCGCCGAGCGGGCCATAAGGCGTACCAGCACCGCCGGCGCGCCGTGGCACATCGTCGAGGCCACCGACTGGCGGTACAGGAACCTCATCGTGGGCCGCACTTTGACGGAGGCTATCACCCAACGGCTCGATGCAATTGCCAAAGCTTCCAAGCCGGAGCGGGTCCCCGACCGCCCCAAGCCTCCCAAAGTGAACCTGCTCAAGAACCTCGACTTTTCAAAGAGCATCCCGGACGACAAATACGGGCAACGGCTTGAGAAACTACAGGGCGAACTGAACCGCCTCACGCGGCGGCTGTACGAGAAAAAACGTTCGATGACAATAGTCTTCGAGGGACCGGACGCGGCGGGCAAGGGAGGGGCGATAAGGCGGCTTCGCGCGGGGATGGACGTCCGCGACACGCGCGTCATAGCAATCGCCGCGCCCACCGAAGAGGAAAGGGCGCACCCCTACCTCTGGCGCTTCTGGGGACACTTGCCGCGCCTGGGCAAGATCACCATCTACGACCGCTCCTGGTACGGCCGCGTCCTTGTCGAGCGCATCGAGGGCTTCTGCGCGAAGGAGGATTGGCAGCGTGCCTTCGCCGAGATCAACGCCTTCGAGGAGCAGCTCGCGAACTTCGGCACGATCCTGATCAAGTGCTGGCTGGCCATAACACCGCAGGAGCAGCTTCGGCGGTTCAAGGAGCGTGAGGAGACGCCTTACAAGCAGTACAAGATAACGAAGGAGGACTGGCGCAACCGCGCGAAGTGGGACGCTTATGAAGCCTCGGCGGTCGAGATGTTCGAGAAGACCAGCACGCCTGGCGCCCCATGGACACTCGTGGAAGCGGTTGACAAGAACTTCGCGAGGGTCAAGGTTTTGGAGACGGTCGTCCGCCGCCTGAAGAGGGAACTGGAATGACTCCGGCCATGCTATAATCAGCGTTAGCGGCGGCCTTTCCCGCCGCGGGGGCGTGGCATGGCAATCGGCGATGAGCGTCTTTCCGAACTGAGAAGGATTCTGAAACACTACACCAAGAACAACAAGCGCGAGGCGCTGAACGCCGTGCGCGACCTCCTGGGCCAGCTCCAGGGATCGGGGACTATAATGGCCATGGGGTGCGAAGAAAAGTGCGCTGCTTGCGCCTGGGGAAACCCCGGCGCGTCCAAGTGGGACAACCAGTGCCGCCTATGGGATCTTTGGGAATCCTTGGAAGACCTGGAGCCGAACGCGGCGCCCAGCCGCGCGATCCGCCGCAAAGCCGCTGAGCTTCTTGAAGCCTTGGAAAAGGCCCCTCGCCTTTAGAAAATCCACGGCCGGTATGCAGTATGGCCGATGATGGATGACAGATCGCACCTGTCTCAAACAAGTTTTTCTTGGACGGCATTTCACCACATCTCTCCTACAATAGTGCCGGAGTAGTAAGAGTGCCCTTAACAGGACTTCCCCCCCAAAATAGCTATTGGGAGAATAGGTAGGGGCAGCGGGGGGGCGGGGACGGCGGGCTTCTGGTGAGGATTTCGCGAATGCCATCGG
>JBBIMN010000319.1:0-2308 GCA_037444385.1 Acidobacteriota bacterium
GCCGCCTTCGACATTCAAGCGGGGTGCTCCGGCTTCATATACGCCCTGGCCGTGGCCGACCAGTTCATCCGGGCCGGCAACGCCAAGCGCATTTTGGTGATCGGGGGCGAAATCCTCTCCAAGTTCCTGGACTGGAAGGACCGCGCCACCTGCGTTCTATTTGGTGACGGCTGCGGCGCGGTAGTGCTTTGCGCGGAACCGGGCGGCCGGGGACTGCTTTCGGCCTCCATTCACAGCGACGGCTCAAACGCCGATTTCATAACGCTGCCAGGAGGCGGCAGCAGGATTCCCGTCAGCCACGAGATGATTGACGCCAATCTCCACACTATCAAGATGAAGGGCAACGAGACGTTCAAGATCGCCGTGCGTTCGCTAGAAAGCACCTGCCGCGAAGCGATCGAGCGGGCCGGCCTTGCGCCCGCGGACGTGCGCTGGTTCATCCCTCACCAGGCAAACACCAGAATTATCTCCGCCGTGGCGGAACGCCTTGGCTGGCCTCCCGAAACGGTCTACATCAACATTGACCGCATCGGCAACACCTCCTCCGGCTCGATTCCGATAGCGCTGGACGAACTCGTGAGGGCCGGAAAAGTCAATGCAGGCGACGTTTTGCTTTTTGCCGCCTTCGGCGCTGGCCTTACATGGGGCTCGGCGCTGGTAAGGTGGTAATGACGGAGCTTCGATGAAACTGGCGGTGGTTTTCCCAGGCCAGGCTTCGCAATACATAGGGATGGGCAAGGCGCTGGCCGAGGCCTTTCCCGAAGCCATGGCCGTCTTTGACGAAGCCCGCGGGGTTCTTGGCTCGGACTTCGTTGATCTTCTCTGGAACGGTCCGGAAGAGGCGCTGAATCTCACGGCCAATACACAACCTGGAGTTCTGACGGCCTCAATCGCCGCCTGGCGCGCTCTTATCGCCCGAAAGCCTGATCTGGTCCCCTCCTTCGTAGCCGGCCACTCCCTGGGCGAGTACAGCGCCCACGTCGCTGTGGGGACCTTTTCTTTCAAGGAGGCGTTGTCCGCCGTGCGCCAGCGAGGCGTCTTCATGCAGGAGGCCGTGCCCGTGGGTGTTGGAGCGATGGCCGCCCTTATGGGAATAGAGGCCGAAGCGGTCGCCGCGGTCTGCGCCGAGGCGGCTCAGGGCGAGGTCGTTTCACCCGCCAACGACAACGCTTTGGGACAGATAGTCATAGCGGGCCACGCCAAGGCGGTCGAACGCGCCGTGGCTCTTGCCAAGAACCGCGGCTGCAAGAAGGCTGTCTTGCTTCCGGTTTCCGCCCCATTTCACTGCGCCCTCATGCGCGGCGCGCGGGCAAAAATGGAACCGGTGCTCGACGCCATGAACTTCCGCACGCCGCGTTTCCCGGTGGCCGCCAACGTGGACGCGGCCCCAGTCCAGGACGGCGAAGGCGCTCGCAGCCGCCTGAAGGCGCAGGTTGACAACCCGGTCCGCTGGCGCGAGACGATGCTTTTCCTCCAAGCCCAAGGCGTGGACACGATCCTTGAAACCGGCCCGGGAAGCGTGCTTTGCGGTTTGGCCAAACGAGCCAGCAAGGATTGGAAGCTTCTCCACATTGAAGATCCCGCAAGCCTTGAGGAGGCGCTGAGCGCCCTCGCGGGATGAACGGGAGCAAATATAGGACCGAGGACTGAGTGGGCGGTACTTTTTTTACTCAGCACTCGGCACCGAACAGGAGGTGACACGATGGGCCGTCTTGAAAACCGCATTGCTCTGGTAACTGGCGCCGCCCAGGGAATCGGGCTGGCTATCGCCGAAACCCTGGCCGCCGAGGGCGCCACCGTCTACGGCGCGGACGTAAACCTCGATGGAATGGAGAAGTCCGCCCAAGGACTCCGAGAGAGGGGGCTCAAGGTCAACTCCGTCGCGCTCAACGTGGCTGACAGAAATTCCTGCGAGAAGGCGGTGGCCGCCATCCTGGAAAAAGAGGGCCGCCTCGAACTCCTGGCCAACAACGCCGGCATCACCCGCGATGGCCTTTTAATGCGCATGAAACCGGAGGATTGGGACGCGGTCATCGCCGTGAACCTGACCGGCGCGTTTACGCTGACACAGATCGCGACCAAGGCGATGATCTCGCAGCGCTTCGGCAGAATCGTCAACATAGCTTCGGTCGTAGGCCTGATGGGCAACCCCGGCCAGGCAAACTACGTGGCCAGCAAGGCTGGGTTGATAGGCTTCACCAAGGTGGTGGCCAGAGAACTTGCCGTAAGAAATATCACCTGCAACGCCGTCGCTCCCGGCTTCATAGCCACGGCCATGACCGAGAAGCTTGACGAGCGGCAGAGAGAG
>JBBIMN010000320.1:0-2291 GCA_037444385.1 Acidobacteriota bacterium
CTATAATCTTCCCTCCGTGCCTCAGCGCCTCTGTGGTTCAATCTTTCCCTTCGTGACCTTCGTGTCCTTTGTGGTAAACATTGTTTCGCGCCGCGAAGCGGCGGCGGACGGCGGCGCTTTGAAATGGGCGCGCACGTTGGTTTATAATTGGGCCGTTCGATTCGCGCGCACGCGCAGGGCGATTCGCGCACACGCTTGAAGGAGAGAGGAAAGATGCCCCAGTACCTGGCCGACTTTCGCGACGTGAAGTTCAACCTTCTTCAATGGCTAGATCTCGGCCCCATTCTTTCAAGCGACGCCTACAAGGAGTTCGACAGGGACTCCTTCGGCGTGATTCTCGACGAGGCCCTCAAAGTCTGCAAGGGAAGCGTTTCATCCTGCAACGAAGCGGGCGACAGGACCGGCGCCTCGTGGAAAGAAGGAAAAGTGGCGATGGCGCCGGGCTTCCAGAAAGCCTATGACGACCTTGCCGGCAACGGCTGGATCAGCCCGACTTCCCACCCGGAATTCGGCGGAATGGGCCTGCCCGAGTGCGTCGGCACCGGCATCAGCGAATTCATAATGGGCGCCAACACCTCTCTAAGCCTGACTGTACTTCTTACTCGCGGCGCCTGCCACCTCATAGAAAGTTTCGGCAACGACGATCTCAAGAAAACCTATTGCGAAAACATGTACTCGGGCAAGTGGACAGGCACGATGTGCCTCACCGAGCCGCAGGCGGGAAGCGACCTCGGCGACATCAAGACGAAGGCCGTCAAGCAGGAGGACGGCTCCTACCTGATTTCGGGCGAAAAGATATTCATCACGTCAGGCGACCACGACCTGACCGAAAACATCATTCACGCGGTGCTGGCGCGTACCGAAGGAGCGCCTTCAGGTGCCAAGGGGCTGTCCCTCTTCGTCGTGCCCAAGATTCGCGTCAATTCCGATGGCAGCCTCTCAAAGCCCAACGACGTCGCCTGCTCGAACATAGAGCACAAGCTCGGCATCCATGGCTCTCCCACGTGCAGCTTGGTCTTCGGCGCCAACGGCGCCTGCCAGGGATTCCTTTTGGGCAGGGAACGCCTCGGCCTTCTACTGATGTTCCAGATGATGAACTCCGCGCGCTACGAGGTGGGTGTTCAGGGAATGGCCATCGCCTCGGCGGCGCATCAGGCGGCGCTCGCCTACGCGAAGGAGCGTCTTCAGGGACGAAGTTTCCTCAACCGCGAGCCGTCGGCGCCACAAGTTTCCATCGTTGAACACCCGGATGTCCGCCGCTCGCTGCTCTGGCAGTCGGCGATGGTCCAGGCCATGCGCGCGCTGACCTCTCACACCGCGTGGCACATGGACATGGCCGCGGTCACGAAGGAGAAGGAGCACGACCTGCACCAGGGCTTCGTCGAGCTGCTGACGCCGATTTGCAAGGCGTGGTGCTCGGATCGCGGCTTCGAGGTGACGAGCCAGGCGATGCAGTGCTTCGGCGGCTACGGCTACACGGCGGAGTTCCCGGCGGAGCAGTACCTCCGCGACGTCAAGATCGCCTCGATCTACGAGGGCACGAACGCCATACAGGCGCTCGACCTCGTGGGGCGCAAGTTCAAAATGCAGGGCGGCGAGCCGGTGCGGCTCCTTCTTAATGAAGCAGCCGGAGCGGCCAAGGAACTGGCGTCACATCCAGTTCTGGCGAAAGCGGCCAACGAGCTCGGCCATGCGTCGAAAGCGATTTCGGAGACCATGGCTGCCATAGCGGGACGCGAGGACTTTGCGCTGTTGAACCTGCTTAACGCCGTGCCAATTCTTGAGAGCTTCGGCGACCTGATAGGCGGACATCTCCTTTTGCTCCAGGCCGCGGTGGCCAACGAAAAGCTCGGCCTGATGATCGCGGAGCGTGGCGCGGGCGCCGGTGATGACGCGTCGGTTAGAAGGTTTCTCGAAGAGAGCGACGAGGCGCGCTTCTATCACAACAAGGTCCAGGCCGCGATCTTTTACGCCAGCCGGGTTCTGCCCGGCATCCAATCGCGCGTAAAGGCCATACGGGAGGCGGACATGGCCCCGATGAAAGCGCTGCTGTGAGGGGCATTACCGGTTGATGAGTTCATGAGTCGGCGAGTTGACGGGAAGCAGGAAGCGGCGGTTACGCCCGTCCTATTAACCTATGGCCTCATCCTCTCATCAACTGTAGTTTAAAAGAAAACACGGCGGTTCCGCCGGTCTTGTAAACTTGCAAGCTCATCCTCTCGCCCGAAATTCCGCGATAGAAATCTCTTGCCTCCGATGACAGCCGTGCCCCGCCGAAAAGAAAACCTGTC
>JBBIMN010000321.1:0-2278 GCA_037444385.1 Acidobacteriota bacterium
GCATCGGCGTCTTCAGCATGATGGCGACGATTCACGCCGCGCTGGAGATGGGCTACCGCTTCGACGAGGTTGACGCTATCACGGGCCCGGCGCTCGGGCGCCCGAAAAGCGCCTCCTTTGGCACCGCCGACCTTGTAGGACTGGACACTTTCATCCACGTCGTGAACACGCTGAGAGAGGGCTGCCCGGACGACGAAGGGCAGTGGGCTTTTAAGATTCCAGAAGTCCTCGAAACCCTCGTCAAGAAAGGCGCTTTGGGCCGCAAGGCCAAGGCAGGCTTCTTCAAGGTTGTAAAAAAGGAGATGGGCAAGAAGGAAATCCTAGTGCTCGATCCGAAATCTGGCGAGTACGTTCCCCAGGAAAAGCCCGACATTCCATCCATCAAGGGCACCAAGAAGATCCACGATCCGGGCGCAAGGATCAAGAGCGTCGTCTTTTCGGATGACCGTGCCGGCGTTTTTTCGTGGCGCATCATCAGGGACTCGCTGGTCTACTCCGCCAACCGCATGGGCGAGATAGCGGACACGGTTGTTGACATAGACGCCGGCATCAAATGGGGCTTCAACTGGGAGCTCGGCCCATTTGAGATCTGGGACGCCCTCGGCGTGAAGGAGACGGCCGCCAGGATGGAGAAGGAGGGCCTGAAGATCCCGGCATGGGTCAATGACATGCTCAAGGCCGGCTGCCCCACCTTCTACCGCGATGGCGCCCATACTACAGAATATTACGATCTCAGCAAGAAGGCCTATTTGCCGGTCCCGAAGCCCGAGGTGTTCCTTGTGCTAGAGGACATCAAGAAGGCCAGAAAACCAGTCTTTGAAAACCCGGGCGCATCCATCGTGGATCTTGGCGATGGCATTGCCTGCATCGAGTTCCATTCAGCCACCCAGCCGGCAATGAACCCGATTGACGACCAGATCATCGAGGTCATGCTGAAGGGCATCCAGATCGCCGAGCGCGACTTCAGGGGGCTCGTCGTTCACCACCAGGCTCTTCAGTTCTGCGCCGGCGCGAACATCGCGATGCTCTTGGAGGGCGCGAAGGCCAAGCGCTGGGATGACATCGCAACCCTGGTGAACAACTTCCAGGCGATGACGACCGGCTTGAGGCGCTGCAAGATCCCGACGGTCACTGCGCCCTTCGGTTTCACTTTCGGCGGAGGCGCAGAGATCACGATGGGCGGCGACAGGATTTGCGCCAACTCCGAACTTTACATGGGGCTGATCGAGGTGGGAGTGGGGCTCGTCCCCGCCGGAGGAGGCCACCTCTTCCTTCTTGAGCGCGTGCTTGAAGGCGTTTCGGCGCCGATTCTCTCGAACCTTCCTTTCATACAGAAGGCCTTCGAGAACATCGCCATGGCGAAGGTCTCCACGAGCGCCGAGGAGGCGCGCAAGCTCAAGTACCTCAGGCCCTGGGACAAGGTCGAGATCAGCCGCGAGAAGCAGCTCCACACCGCCAAGCAGATGGCCATGGCCATGGCGGATGAGGGTTACCAGCCGGCGCTTCCCAAGACCTTCCTGCTTCCCGGCCGAGACGGAATCGCGACCGTCAAGATGCTTCTGCACAACATGAAATACACGCACTGGGTGACCGGGCACGACGTCAAGATCGCCACGCACGTCGCGACGATTCTTTGCGGCGGCGACACGACCCTGAACAACCCGGTCTCTGAGCAGACGATACTCGACCTTGAGCGTGAAGCTTTCGTAAGCCTCTGCGGCGAAGAAAAGACGCAGGAGCGAATCGCCTTCATGCTTGAAAAGGGAAAGCCGCTGCGCAATTAGAAAGGGCGTGATGGATAGCAGGCTGTTGAAAAACTCCCGTTCACATGCCATTAGGAGACGAAAATGCGCGACGCAGTGATCGTAAGCCTGGCCAGGACGGCCATCGGAAAAGCCAAAAAAGGCAGCCTCAAGGACACCCGCCCGGAGGAATACGCTTCAGCGGTCATCAAAGCCCTCTTGGAGAGAACCCCGGTGCTTGCCCCCGAAGAGATAGACGACATTATTTTCGGTTGCGCCTTCCCTGAAGGCGAAACCGGGATGAACGTCACCCGTGTGGCGGCTCTCATGGCCGGAGTGCCTCCGAGCGTGCCGGCGATGACGATCAACCGCTTCTGTTCTTCCGGCTCGATGTCAATCGCCATGGCCGCGGACATGATAAGGGCCGGGAGCGTTGACGTCGTAATCGCAGGAGGCGTCGAGGCGATGACCGTGGTGCCGATGGGCGGCAACAAGATGATCGGCGACCCGGAAGCGATGGAGACCTATCCCGACAT
>JBBIMN010000322.1:0-2268 GCA_037444385.1 Acidobacteriota bacterium
CGGTGGAGGAGACGGGAGACCACGCCTGCCCAAACCAACTCAGGGACGTCGTAGAAAACTCCCGTCCTTCCGAAGGGATGGCGCGTCCCGGCGCCGCTGGGCCGGGTGCGCGCTACCGCGCCTGTTTGGCTATCGCCTCCTTCAAGGCGGGAAGTCCCTCGCCGGTCAGGGCCGAGACAAACATCCCTTCTGGGTAGAGCCCCCTGGCCCTCTCCAGAAGCCCCCAAGGCGCGCGGTCAATTTGGTTGAGCACCGTGATGGCTGGCACGGCGTCGAGGCCCAACTCGCAAAGGACGGCCCTCGCGGTTGCGGCCTGCTCTTCGAAGAGGGGATGGCTCACGTTCACGACGTGCAGGAGAAGATCGGCCTCCTTCGCCTGTTCGAGCGTCGAGCGGAATGAGGCTACGAGGTGGTGCGGAAGGTTCCGAATGAAACCGACTGTGTCAATCACCAATACCTGCCGCCGCACGCCGCCGAGCGGAAGGCGCCGGTACGTTGTGTCCAGCGTGGCGAAGAGTTTGTTCTCCACCTGTACGCGCGCCAGCGACAACCTGTTCAATAAAAGCGACTTGCCGGCGTTCGTGTAGCCGACGAGCGCAACCTCGAACGTCTCCCTTCGGCTGCGGCGCTGAACCTCCCTGTGCGCCGAGATCTCATCGAGGGTCTTGCCAAGCCGCGCAATTTTCCGCCTGATGACGCGGCGGTCGGTTTCCAACTGCGTCTCGCCCACGCCTCTCGTACCGATCCCACCCGCCTGGCGCGAAAGGTGGGTCCAGGCGCGCGTCAGCCTGGGAAGAAGATAGGTGTATTGCGCCAGGGCCACCTGCGTCTTGGCCTCGCGGCTGCGCGCGCGGCGGGCGAAAATATCAAGAATGACTCCGGTGCGGTCCATCACCTTGCACTCGATGAGCTTTTCGAGGTTGCGGACTTGAGCGGGCGACAAATCACCTTCAAAAACGACGGCGCGAGCCTTCTGCTCTTTACAGTAAGCGGCGATCTCAAGCGCCTTGCCCTCGCCCATGAAAGTGGCCGGGTCAAGCCTGTTCCGTGGCTGGACGAAACGGTTGATCACCACGCCCCCCGCCGTTGCCACGAGCTCGGCAAGCTCGTCCAGGTAATCATCCATTACGCCGGGCATGAGCCCCGGAAGCGTCACGGCCGCAAGAACGATCCGTTCACTCCCCATCGTCCCTCCAGGCGCAAAGATAACACATTAAGGGCAGAGTGGAGGGCGGGCAAGGCAGGGTTGAAGTATAAATTATGAATGATGAAGGTAAAGCGCAAGGAGAAAAGCGTGAAGAGGCAAAGAATACGACGTGCTTGGTTTGTCATAATCCCCATCATTGTCTATCGGAGAACACTGCTGTCCAAAATAATTTTCCGCGCGGCTGCTCGCCGGCTCGCGTGCTTTGCATCTGGCCCTGCGGCGCCGGACCACATTCCCCGCCTCGGAATGCGATCTGAATTGCGGCTCCCAGAAAAGTTATTTGGGACGGGTGTGATCGGAGAATAGAGAACACGCGGTCTCCCCGAACGCGCCTAAGCGGCACGCCGGTTAACGCAAACGTCTGGCGCAAGCTTGACATTTGGTTATCCTGACACTATGTTTGTCACTAGTGTTGGAGGTAGTGCTCATGAGCAAGATCCCCAAGATTGTTCCGGTGACTGACCTGCGGCAGGACGCGACGAGCATCCTGCGCAAGGCCCATGCGAGCAGGCAGCCGATCATCATCACGCAGAGGGGGCGGGCGGCGGCGGTGCTCGTGAGCGTGGAGGCCTATGAACATTCGCAGCATGAACGCGAGATGCTCCGCCTTCTCGCTCGCGGGGAGAAGGAGATCAAAGCTGGCCGTGGCCACGAGCTTGCCGCGGTGCTGGCCGAGGCCGATGAGCTATTGAAGGAAGATTAACGTTGAGAGTGCTATTCACTCCAACAGGCCGCGAGCAGTTCTTGGCCGCGCTGGCCTACATTCGGCGCGACAATCCAGGCGCGGCCAGGACTTCGCGGCTGAAAGCAGAGAAGGTGCTGAAGAGGTTGGCCACCTTCCCGGAATCCGGGCGGCCGCTTCCCGAATCTCCAGGCCTCCCCTATCGTGAAGTCGTGGCCGCTCCGCACCGCTTCTTCCATCTGGCCACGGAGGCGCGCGTATGGGTGGCCGCAGTACGGCATTCGGCCCAATTGCCGGAGACGCCGTAGGGAAAAGTTGAACGCTAAACCCCAATCCCGCGATGGAACTGCAACGGTGCCCCCAAATGCCGATGAGCACG
>JBBIMN010000323.1:0-2256 GCA_037444385.1 Acidobacteriota bacterium
CGCCGGCAGCAAGCCCCGCGAAGAGAGCGAAAAACAAGATTGGCGGAATCAAGCGACGCATGAAGCCTCCTTCAATGGGTCTCTCTCCCAGCCATGCCAGCCTGGAGATCGCGCCACTGGGCGGTGGTCAAGGATCCAACATCTGCGTTAAACCCGTTGGCGGGCGCGCCCGCCGCGACTGTTTTCGCGAATGCCGAAAGGCCGGTGCGCCAGGTTGGAACTCCGGCGAGGAAGCGCGCGGCCCGCGCCGGGTCCGCCACCACGCGCCTGAAGAGAAGAGCGCCCGGCGAAACATCGGCCGCTTCTGGAGCCCGAAGCGAAGCGGCCGCAGCAGCCTCGGCGGCGAGCTTCTCCATGGCTAAACTCACGGGAATCTTATTGGGAGTACGCTCTCCTTTAGAAGCCAACATATTTCCGAGCGCGGCGAGGGCCGCGGTGTCTTCTTGGCCGTGGCCGAAGGCGCCCAGCGAGCGCACGTAATGGACCAACGCCATCCGGTCCTTGGCGGGCAGGTAGTCGTATGAGGCCATCCCGGTTCCAACTACTCCGGCTTGAAGCGTCTTGTAAATGTCAGTGATGCGGCTGCCGTTCGTCCAGCCTTCGGGATTGGCGAAGTTGCGCGGCTTGGGGTTGAGTCCCCCCGCGGCCGGGCCGTCGCCGTGGCCCAGCGGGCCGTGGCAGGCCGTGCAGTTTCGCGTGAAGAGAACCTTCCCCCTCTCGAGCATTGCGGGCGAAGGGGCGAGCGCCTCCTTCGGGTCCACCGGCGGGATCTCGATTCCACGCCGGGCGGGGGCTTCGGCGGGATCGAGCCAGCCACTGCTCGGCGTCGTGGAGGCTTCTTGTCCGGCGCCTGCCTTGGGTTCTTCCGGCCCGCGGCGGAGGCTGGGGACTATGATCCAGGCGAAGAGGACGAAGATAAGCGCCGCGCCGAGAATCAGGAGCACCTGGCCCGCAAGCTTTTTCGTTTCCTCGCTCAGCGGAGGCTTTTCATAAGCGCTCATAACCGGAACTCCAGGCCCGCCTTAAGAAGCGGGTCGCCCACAGGCATATCCTGTCCCATCGCCATTGAACGCCGCGCCCACAGAAGGCCGCCACCGATGGCCAGAAGCAGGAAGCTCGCCTCCGGCCAAGAGAAGAGCACCCCTTTTCGCAGCGCGGGAAAGACCAGCCAGTAGAGGTCCAGGGCATGGGCGAACAGAATCAGGATGGCAATCCGCTTCAGCACCTTGAGGTCGCTCTTGGCTCTACGGGCCGCGAGGACGAAAAAAGGGATGACGAAATGGAGGAGCGCCAGGAGCAGAATCACCGGCAGCCACTGCCCTTCGATCCGCGCTTTGTACCAGGTGATCTCCTCCGGCATGTCGGCGTACCACATGAGCAGGTACTGGGCAAAGCCGATGTAGGACCAGAAGACCGTGAAGGCGAAGAGCAAGCCGCCGAAATTGTAGAGATGGTCGGGGCGCACATCGGGCAGGCGCCCGTTCTCCTTGAGCCAGACGACGCCTAGCGCCGAGGCCGCCAGCCCCGCCATGAATGTTCCAGCGAAAAGGTAGACGCCGAAGATATCGCTGTACCATTCAGGTTCAAGGCTGGATATCCAATCGAAGGCCACGAGCGTAACCGTGATCGCGAAGATGAAGAGAAAAGCAGGCGCGAATCGGCGGGCTCGGAGCGTGAATTCCAAGTCGTTGTTCGTGTCCTGCTTTACCGACCCCTTGACGAGAATCCAGTAGGCAAGTAGCCAGAGGGCGGCGATGGCTAAGGTTCGAGCGGAGAAGAAGGGCGCGTTCAGCCAGACGGCTTTCCCGGCGAGGATCCTGTTCGTGGCCGCTTCAGGGCGCGACCATGGGTAGAGCGCGGGAAGGCCCAAGAGGAGAATTGCGGCGGCGGGTGCCGCAAGCAGAAGGAGAGAAGCGAGACGCTCCGGGACGCGGCGCACGGGCACGCTCCAGACTGCTCCCACGACGCGCTCCAGGGCCACGAGGAAGAGACAGCCCAAGCCGGCCGTCGTAACTATCAGAAGGGCGAAGAGCCAGTTGGCCCAAAAGCGCTCCCGCCCCGCAAGTGGAAAGGTTGCGGCCGCGCCGGCTGCGCCCAGCAGCGTCATTGCCCATAGGAGAGCGGTGGCGCGCTTTGGGCCGCTCACGGGATATCCTCATCGCGCGCGTTTTGGGCCCGCTGAAGAGCGCGCAGGTAGGTTACGGCCTCCCACCTCTCGTCCGGCGTCAAGTCAGCGGCGTACGAAGGCATGGCGTT
>JBBIMN010000324.1:0-2164 GCA_037444385.1 Acidobacteriota bacterium
TTTCGAGGACAGCCCGCGTTTTCGCAGGTAATTGGCGATGAGCATCGCGCCTTCATGCGGTGCGCCCGGACATTTGTAGGGCAACGCGGCGACGGCTATCGCAACTTTCCCGCCGGAGAATCTTGAAAGAATGTCTCTGAGGCGCAAAGCTCCCTCAAACGTATAGAACGTCTCCGCGCCTTCCTTCAGGCCTGGGACAGCCTCCGGCGCGAGTTCCGCGCCGAGGGCGACGACAAGGTAGTCATAACCGAGCGTACCGGCGGTCGTTTTCACTTGCTGCCTTGGCAGGTCGAGTCCTTCCACGCTGCCATGAACGAATTCCACGCCGCTCTCCAGCAGTCTTGCCAGCGGCCGCTTGATGTCCTGCGGCTTGCGGTCGCCCGTCATCAGCCAGAGGAACGAAGGCGCAAAGGCGTGTTCCGCGTTGCGTTCCACGAGCACGATGCGATGCCCGGACGGCAGCTTCCGGCGCAGTTCATTCGCTGCAACGATGCCTCCGATGCCGCCGCCGAGGATCACCACCGTTTTTGAAGCCATAATTCTCTCTCCCTGCTTACGTGCCGCCTGTTTGCATAAAAGGCCCAAACCTCATCTCGGTTCCTCGCCGACGGCAACCGGAAAGCCCTGCGCGCGCCATTCTGGAACGCCGTCTTCGAGCCGCATCGCCCGGAAGCCTCTCGCCTTCAGCAGCCGCACGGCTTCGCCAGCGAGTACGCAATAAGGACCACGGCAATAGGCCACGATTTCCTTTCCGCGCGGCAGCTTCGAGAGGCGCGCGTTGAGTCCTTTCAACGGCACCGACACCGCGCCCGAAATATGCGCGGCCCGGTATTCTTCCTCGGGGCGCACGTCGAGCAGGATGACTTCTCCCTTGCGGACGCGGTTCACCAGTGTCTTCTTCTCGACCGGCTCCAGCGAGTCCGGCGCTTCCCGGAACTGCCGGAGGATAGAATCGACTTCGGCGAGCCGCTTCTCCCCAAGCGAACGCATGCTGTGAAAGAAGCCGCAGACCGACTCGTCCGAGAGGCGGTAGGTCACAAACAGGCCCGCTTTTTCGGTTTCCACCAAACGGGCCGAATGCAGGACGCGCAGGTGTTGCGAGGCGTTCGCGAGACTGAGGTCCGCCTCGCGCGCCAGGCTCTCCACCGTTCGCGGCCCCTGACACAGCAGGTCAAGCAATTGAAGCCGCGCCGGGCTGGCAACGGCCTTGCCCAAGCGGGACAGTTGTTCGTAGAGATCTTTTTTCATTGCGGTGCTCCCGTACGCGGATGCGTCTCGTACATGACGGTGGCCACAATCACTCCGGAAAGGAACGTCAGGCCGCCGATTGCGCCGATGGCCCACCGCACGCCGAGGGTGTCGGCGAGGCTGCCGGCAAGCAAAGCGCCGACCGCGTATCCGCCGTCGCGCCAAAGGCGGTAAACGCCGACAGCCGAGGCTCTCCAGCTCGGATGCGCCACGTCGCCGACCGCGGCTAGCAGTGTAGGATAGACCATCGCCGTCCCGAGGCCAAGGAGGATGGCCGCGACGGCCCACGGCGCGAAGCTCTTGCCCACGACAAAAAGGGCGATGCCGGCAGCCTGCACCAGCATGCCGAGGGCGATCATCCATTTGCGGCCCGTCCGGTCCGAAAGCCCGCCGGTCACCAGTTGCATGCTGCCCCAGACGGCCGGATAGAGGGCCGCCAGAAAGCTGATGCGTTCAAGCGAGAGTCCCTGCGCCGCGAAATATAGCGGCAGTAGGCCCCAGGCCATGCCGTCATTTAGATTGTTGACCAACCCGGCCTGACTCACGGCGAATAGCGCCCGGTCCTTCCAGCTCGTCAGCAGCAGGATTTCCGCGAAACTACGTTTCTGTCCCTCCGCCGTCTGCCGGGCCTCGAAATGGACGTGGTGAAGGGATTCCCGCACGAAAGCCACGGAGATAATCAGCCCCGCTGCGGCGATGATTTCGCCCATCCAGAACAATGTTTCCCGCAGGCCCAAGGAGGCCGCCAGATATCCCGAGACGAAGGCCGCGGCTGACACGGCAAGATACCCCGACGCCTCGTTCAGGCCCATCGCCAGGCCCCGGCGCTCCGGCCCGACCAAGTCGATTTTCATGATAACCGTCGTGGACCAGCACAGGCCCTGATTGATGCCGAGCAGGACGTTCGCCATCACGA
>JBBIMN010000325.1:0-1893 GCA_037444385.1 Acidobacteriota bacterium
TGATTTCTCAACGCTTCGTAGGAGGGAAGATCACCTTCCTCGGAAAGCGAAAGCCTCAAGAACATAGCCGCTCGATCCGAAGCGCCGTTTCGCGCAAGCAGCCTCTTTCCGACTTTGAGTGGAAGGGAATGATGGTGCTGCCAAAGGGCCTCGACCGCCGAGGGAGAGGACGCCTCGGCCAACCCCAGCAACCGGCTTTCAGCCTCCGGGGAGTCGAGAACCGCCAGAAGAGGAGCCACGTCGAACGGCCTGGAGGTCCATTCGGTGAGGCGCAGAAAGGGTGCTTCGTGCTGGCGAACGACGGACCAGATGACGGGTTCCTCGTTCGGCTCGGCGCGCCGAACACTCGTGTCGCCATCTGTCACGCATCGGTTTCTTCCAATTGCTCCGTCTTGGATAAGCCCCGTGCTCTCGAGCATACGGTCCGTGACGCACGTCCGCTCGTTCATGGGAAGTGCCTCGACAGCGGCGAGCGTGGCTTCGGAAGCACCGGGTAGGATGGCCCTGCACATGAGAACCCGAGCGGCGGCGCGGCCTGAATAATCGCGCCAAGGAGGAACCTCGCTTCCTAGAAGGACTCGTTGAATGAGCGCTTCGTTTCCCGCGGTGGAATCTTTGCGGCACAGTAAGTACAAGAAGAAAGCCTCGCCTTTCGGCGAGCCCAATTCCTCAGCGCGCCGCGCCGCTCCCATCATTTGCTCGATCGTCAACGCGGCGGAACCCGCGTCAAAGACGCCCTCCCAATTCGGCGCGTAGGTGGTTTTTTCGGAAGGGAGGTTGTCTTCCCATATGGAGCGAAAATCCGGGTTTTCCATGAGTAGCCGGGCTTCGCCCCGCATCAAATCAAGCCGGTCACGGGAACCCGCCGCCGAGGGGACGCGCTGCTCCCGAGGGCAGTGGGAGAAACGGGCGAAGTCTTCCGCTTGCGATTCGTCCGCAACGGCCAGCATCGAAGGGATAGAGTTCTTACAAAGCGGGTCCGCTCGGACTTCAGCCGCGATCGCCTCGAACGCGCGGGGTTCGCCCATCGCGTAGAGATAGCCGCAAAGCGGGTCCAAGTAACCAGCGGCAGGGGTTGCTGGCGCGCCCCTCAGAAGCTTCAGGACCAGAGGAACACCTTTCGGATCATGATTTCTTTTGAGCGCATCGCACGCCGCGAATACGAGATTCAGCTCCTTCCTGTCAAGGCTTTGCCACGGGAGGTCCACGTTGGTAGCATTGTCGAGCCATGACAGCCAAACATCTCTCAAAGCGATCCGAAGGTTTCGTGGCAATGCCCTGGCGAGTTCCGCCGTTCCATAAAGGCCGTGCATCTTTCTCGCGCTCAGCATGAAGGCCCGCCACTCCTCCAACGACAAGACCGGCGCGTCGTAAACGGGCAGCGCGGAGGAGCTAACCGCCCGGCCAATTGTGCCGAGCAAGGCCCATGCTGCCTCTCGGAAGGTATCCGTCATGGCAGGTGTTGCCGGCTCCTCACAGTTGGCGAGCCAATAGAGGGCGAGCGCGCGAGTTCCTTTCTCCGCGTTCGCCAACTCCTTGAAGGCATTCCGGCGGCGTTGCTGTTGGCGCACCTCGTCCGCGGTGGGCGGCGCAAGAGAATCGCAGGAGATTGTCCAGGCCGTCTCCTCGATGTCCGTAATCCACCGCCGAATATCAGCAGGTGCCGGCTCTCCCGGAGTGGCTTGCTCACCGTGGCCTGGCATCGAAGCCGTAGAGGTTGATTCCACATCGCCGAGCACGGGAAGAACGGTTTGGCCGGGAACAGCAACCGACTTTACGGCTATTGCATGTGCGACGTTCGGTTCAGCCCCAGTGGCAGCGGGACAGGCCTCCTGGCCTTGAGGGTCCGTGGATTGCCCGAAACAAGCCAGCGCTAACAGAATCGTGGTCGCG
>JBBIMN010000325.1:1903-2127 GCA_037444385.1 Acidobacteriota bacterium
CGGCGGTAAGTAGTTTCTTCACGGCGGTCTCATTGCCCTACTTTGAAGGCGGCACGTCCTGCTCTCCGCAGACCTGCAAAGTCTTGGCTGCCTCCTCTGCCAAGGGTCCTTCTTTCGCCGTGATCGCCCGAACATAGACCAACGCTTGCTGGGGGCGGTCGAGCAGGAAAAGCGCGTTAGCGAGTTCCTTCCTTAGCAGGTCAGCCTCCGAGAAGCCGGGGTGG
>JBBIMN010000326.1:0-2110 GCA_037444385.1 Acidobacteriota bacterium
CTTCTTCAAAAAGGCCAGGGCGAACAGGCCGAAACCGAAGGCGAGCGCCGCGCCCAACACCAAAGGCCACGTTCCCATGTCGCTTGCCGCTTTCATCACGCCCCGTGCTTCGAGGGCCGCCGCGCCCGCCACCGCCGGCAGCGAGGCGAGGAACGAGAAGCGGAACGCCTCCTCTCGCGTGAGGCCGCGGGCGAGCGCCGCGCTTATGGTCGCGCCAGAACGCGTAACGCCGCGCAGCGTCGCCGAGGCCCCTTGCGCCGTGCCGATCAAGAAAGCGTCCAGAAAACTTATTGCGCCGGCGTCCTTCTTCCCCTCCGGCAGGTACTTCGTGGCCCAAAGAAAGGCGGCGGAGAAAAGAAGCGCGCCGCCGGCGAAAGCCGGCTTTGAAATGGCCGCCTCCACCCATTTCTTGAGGCTGAAGCCGAGAATCGCGGTTGGAACCATGGTCGTGATGATCAATCCGGTATACCTCAGCGAAGCGTTCTCCCGGCGACACAGTGCCAGCGCGAGATCCCAAAGTTCCCTGCGAAAATAGACGGCGGTGGCCAGCAGCGTCCCGGCGTGAAGGACGATGAAGAACGCCAGCTCGTCTTCCTCCCGGATGCCGCTGAGCGCGCCAAGAATGACCAGGTGGCCGGAAGAAGAGACGGGCAGAAATTCAGCGAGCCCTTGAACGACGCCGAGGATGATGATCCAAATGAGAGCCATGCGGCTTTTTCCTTTCTTTGTCCGTTACTTCGTTACGCCGATGCCGGATTAAGTGTGAAGGATGAGGGTTGAAGTATGAAGCGAGGTGCCTCTTGTCCTCAGTCACCTTCATTTAACATTTAGCATTTATCATCCAACATTCGCTCCGCGGCCCTCTCCCCGCGCCTGGCCACTTCGCCGCGTCACACTTCCATGACCACCGGGATGATGAGCGGAATCGGGGCCTCGTTGCGTTTGAGCGTCTTCTTGACCGTGGACTTGACCTTCGTCTTGAGAATGTTGACGTCGCGCACCTCGTCGTGGCTCAGTTCGCGCACCATTGCGCTAATCTCCCGCCGCACCTCCTCCATCTGTTCCTCTGCGCCTTCGAGGAAGGGATAGCCGCGGCTTATGATTTCCGGGTCTGATTCGAGGCGACCGCTCTGGCGTCCAATCACCACGATCGGCACAACCACACCGTCCGTTGAAAGGTGCCGCCGGTCGCGGATGACCACCTTGTCCACCGGGTCGGCGCTGTCCCCGTCAATCCAGAGCGAGCCGGCCGGGATTTCCTCTCTGCCACGCAATTCGCCCTGTTCGAAACAGAGGGAGTCGCCGGTTTCGCACAGAAGAATATTGTCAGCCGAATACCCCATCTGCTGCGCCAGCCTGGCATTCCCTTTCAATTGGCGGTACTCCCCGTGGACGGGAATGTAGTAACGGGGCCGCACCCAGGCGGCCAGCAGCTTCAGCTCCTCCTGGGCCGCGTGGCCGGAGACGTGGATGCGGTCATCGCGCACGGTTACGGCGCGCCCGCCCTTCCGGTAGACCTGGTTGATGATGCGCGCGACCCGTTTTTCGTTGCCCGGAATAATGCGCGCGGACAAAAGGAGCGTGTCCCCCTCGGATATCGCCGCGTAGCGGCTCTCGTCAAACGCGATGCGGCTCATGGCCGACAGAGGCTCGCCCTGGCTTCCCGCGCACAGGACGATCACTTCCGAGGGGTCGAGCGAAGGAACGTCCTCAAGGCCGGCGGCCACGCCGTTTGGGACCCGGATGTATCCCAGGTCCGTCGCGGCCTTCACGTTTTCAACGATCGAACGGCCGAAGAGCGCGACCCTCCGGCCATGGCGGGCCGCCATGTCGTAGATGCACTGAATGCGCATGAGGTTGGTTGAGAACAGCGCAATAATCAGGCGTCCCTCGGATTCGGCGATGTATGGCTCCATACGCTGGACGACCACCGCCTCCGAACCTGAGACGCCCTCGATTTCCACGTTGGTGCTGTCTATCAAAAGGCCGGTTACGCCGTCCTGTCCCAATTCCATGAACCTGAAGTAGTGGGTCAAAAGGCCGTCCGGCGGGCTTTGGTCGAACTTGAAGTCTCCGCTGTGAACAAAGAGCCCGTCCTTTGTCCGAATCG
>JBBIMN010000327.1:0-2102 GCA_037444385.1 Acidobacteriota bacterium
CTGGGGCAGTAGCTTCTCATGGCTGATACCTTCTCCAAGAAAAAGCGCAGCGGCATCATGTCGAAAATCCGCTCTTCCGGCACCAAGCCGGCGGCGGCGGAGGCGGCGGCGTACCTCTACGGCCTTTCGCGCGAAGAGGCCGATTACGTCCTTGGTACTTTTCCCATCGTCAAGCGCGAGGACGAGGCGCGATTCGACCGCTACCGAACGCGCGACCTCGTCCTCGCATACATCGCCGCCTACGCCGCCGGAAACCTCGACGCGTGGGTGAAGGGATGAAGCTCGCGCATTGCCGCTGGAAAGGGCTGGCACCGCTCCCTCCGCCAAGCTTGCATCAGCTTCCCCTGGCGTTGGAAGGCAAGACCGACAAAATCACGGCGCAATAGTGAAAGATGCTCCCAGCCAGCACGAAGATGTGCCAGACCGCGTGGAAGTAGCGCACGCGTGCGTCGAAGGCGAAGAAGAGAATGCCTCCCGTATAGGCTGCTCCGCCGGCCACAAGCCATATGAGCCCCCAACCGGGAACGGTTCCCAGAAGCGGCTTCGTGGCCACCACCACGAGCCAGCCCATCGCAAGATATACGATGGCGGACAAAACCGCGAACCGGCTCACGAAGAACGCCTTGAAAAGAATGCCGGCCAAAGCGAGCCCCCAGATCACGCCGAAGAGCGACCACCCCCACGCGCCCTTCAGGCAGGCCAGCGTGAAAGGCGTATAGGTCCCCGCGATCAACAGGTAGATCGCGCAATGGTCAAAAATCCTGAAGAGCCGCTTGGGGCCTTTGTATTTGACGCTGTGGTAGAGGGTGGAGGCGAGGTAGTTCAGGACCAGGGTGGCGCCGTAGATGGAGCAGCTCGCGACGGTCCGCGCGTCACCGCGTCTGGCCGAAAGGGCCACGAGGACGACAAGCCCCACTGCCGCGAGGCCCAGGCCAACCCCGTGGGTTATGCTGTTAGCCAGCTCCTCGAGAGATTGGCTTCGCAGCTCCTTCCACCGGTCCGCGCTGCTCATTCCTTGGCCACCTCAAGGACAATTTTGCCGCGCCCGTGGCGGGTTTCCAGCCGCTGGTGCGCCTCGGCGGCGCGTTCAAGCGGAAGCACGGCCTCGACGACGGGATCAATGAACCCTCTTTCCAGCAGGCGCGCGAGCTGGTCTAGCGTCTCCCTCCGGCGCTGCATGAAAAAAAAGTGCGCCTCGGCGTTCTTGAAATAGGCCGGCGCCAGCGCGGACAACGGCGTCGTGCCCGCCGCCTCCGGTGCTATTGTCACGACGCAGCCGCCCGGAGCGACCGCCAGGAAGCTCTTGGCGAAGACCTCGCCACCCACCGTGTCCAGAACGACGTCCACTCCCGCGCCCTTCGTGGCGTCCTCGACGGCTTCAACGAAATCGTGGCTCCTGTAGTTGATGATCACGTCGGCGCCCAAGTCCTCCACGAAGTCATGATTTTCAGGGCCGGCGGTCGCGTAGACTTCGCAGCCGGCCCAACTGGCGAGCTGGACCGCGAGCGATCCCACGCCTCCGCCGGCGCCGTGGATCAAGACCGCCTCGCCCCCTTTGAGCTGCGCGCGGTCAAACAGCGCCTGCCACGCCGTCATCCCGGCCAGGGGAATGGAGGCGGCCTCGACGTGGCTGATCTCCTCCGGCTTGAAGGTCACGATGGAGGCGCTCACGACGTGGTACTCGGCATAAGCGCCCGGCGAAATCAGCTCCGGCGAATAGTAGACCTCGTCGCCGGGAACGAAGCCGGTGACTCCAGGTCCCACGGACTCCACGACGCCTGAAACGTCGTAACCGAGAATGACCGGAAAGGAGTAAGGCAGCGGGAGCAAGCCCTGGCGGATTTTGTAATCAACTGGGTTTGCGGCGCAGGCGTAGACTCGCACCAGAAGCTCGCCCTCTTTGGGCTCCGGCTGGGGCAACGCCATCGGCTGTAATGTCTCGGGGCCACCGAACCGCGTGATTCCAATCGCTTTCATCAAGAGCCTCCTGGCAGCTCAATAAGAAATAGCATAACACTTCACGGCCCTTCGAGCGAACACGGAGATTGTCCCCAATCCCGCGATGGAACTGCAACGGTGCCCCCAAATGCCGATGAGCACGT
>JBBIMN010000328.1:0-2059 GCA_037444385.1 Acidobacteriota bacterium
GACGCAGAACAGCGAGGGAGAAATTGCGAAGGCGCTCCGCGAGAAGCTCGCTTGTGCCACCAAAGAAATGAAGAAACCCGAGGGCTGGGCGACAGCGTGGCCGCCGAATGACATTCCATCCTGTCTTAAAGCCTGGCTCGATTCCCCTCGTCCGCTCTCGCCGTCCTGGCACTTGCAATTCTCTGAGGCGCTGGCCAACTTCGGCCTCCACGTGGCTCGCCGCATGGTCGAGGAAGTTCATCACGGCCAACTTATTTACTCCGGTGGCGATGACGTGCTCGCCATGCTGCCGGCGGAAAACGCCATCGCGTGCGCGCGTGACCTCAGAGCCGCTTTCCAAGGCCGGCGTGTCCAGATGTCTCCGGTGGCGCAGGCCCGCTTCAAGTCCGGCGTGCCCGACGGCTTCCTGCAAATCGCAGACCCTTCCCCGCAAGAACCGACTTGGCCGTTGCTCATGCCCGGCCACCGGATGACCGTCTCCGTCGGCTTGGCCATTGGCCACGTCAAGGAACCCTTGCAGGACATGATTCAAGAGGCGCAACGGGCCGAGAAGCGGGCCAAGGCGGACCCGCAGCGAAAAGTCTGGAACAAGGAGCGAACCAGCCAGGAGTGGAAACTGAACGACGGCTGGGGTCGCGACGCCCTCGCTCTCACGCTGTTCAAGCGCAGCGGCGAAACCATTCGGTGGGGAGCGAAGTTTGACTCTGCGGCCTTCCCGCTCCTCAGTTACGTTCAGCGACATTATCGCCAGCCGTGGGACCAGCCTGAAGCGGAGCGGCCCATTCGTAGCCGTTTGCCCTACCGGCTGGCGCAGTTGCTCGGTGTTTATGATACCGACCTGCCACTGAACGAAGAATTGCGGCAAATCGCTGAGAAAGAAATCGCCTACATCATCAGCCGGCAAACGGGCGATGACGATGCCGGGGTGTCCGGTTTTTCACGCGCCGAACTGGAGCGGCTTTGCGCCGACTACCTCAAAGAGCTTTGCTCCTTCAAGTGGGATCGCCCGGACGAGCAGGGCAAGCCCCGGAAAGACACGCCGGCGCCCCGTCCTCTGCGCGAATTCATCAACCTCTTCCTCACCGAAGCCTTCATTCGCCGACAGGCAGACTGACCCATGAAACCTTACACACTCACCCCGTTGGACGTGCTCTTCTTCCGCGATGGCCGCCCCATCGAAACCGGCGGCGGTCACGGCGCCCGCTGGCCCGAACCCTCGGTCATTTTCGACGCGCTTCACGCGGCCCTTTGGCGTGCCTTCCCGGAAAAGCAAGGCTGGGAGCACAAGCATGATTTCGGGCGTAGCAGCCACCGCCCGCGCCAGGGCGACACCCAAAGGTTCGGATCGTTGAAGACCGCCGGACTCTTTCCGGTCCTGCCGGACGGACGCTGGCTCTTTCCCGCTCCGCAAGACGTGGCCGCCGCGCCTGACTTGGACCCCGACTGGCTTCTCCGATTGCAGCCAGCCGAGACAACCCAAACCAACCTCCCCGCGCCCTGGCTCAAGTACGTGCCTGCCAGCTACGCGATGCCGACGAAGGACGAACCTGCGCCTTGGTGGACGCGCGAGGCCTGGCTGGCCTATCTGACGGGCCGCCGCCCGGCTGCGTCAGAGAGCTTCACGAATGACGATCTCTTTGCGGCGGAATGGACCACGGGCATCGGGATTGACCCGGAAACCCAGACGCAGGACGGCGAGCGCATCTATTCGGCCCAATATCTACGTCTGCGCGACCAGTTCTCGGCCGGCTTTGTTGCCTCACTGCCCATGAAACAGAATGGACGCGCCGAGGATACGAAGGAATGCATCGAATCCCTCCTGCCTGACAAATGCACCATCATCGTCGGCGGCCAGCAACGCGCGTGTCAGGTCAAGCCCGCGCCAAAAACGCTTGCCCAAGCCCTGCCCGTGGCCGGCGTCATCAACGGCACACGGGTCAAATGGGTGCTGCTCACGCCGGCCATCTTTCCGGAAATCAGAGCCGACACCGCGAAATCCATCCCCGCGCACCCGGGCGGCTGGTTGCCTAACTGGATTGATCACGCTACAGGCCGCGTG
>JBBIMN010000329.1:0-2034 GCA_037444385.1 Acidobacteriota bacterium
GAATGGATGAGAGATGAACGCAGGATGCTTGCTTTCATCCATCATCTGTCATCCATCATCTGTCCCGTAACCTTTCTCACCGGCCGGCTGTTTCGCCCGCCTTTTCTTCCGTGCTCCCGCGCAACGGAGATCCGGCGACTTCGGCCCGCACGAGAACGCCCTGGCTGGAGAAGGTCCACGTGGTAATGGTGGGGCCCGCGCCTACATCCTTGGCCTCTGGTGAAAAAACGAGGGCGCCGGAGACGGGCTTCGCGAGCGCGGCCAGTTTTTTCCAGGCTTTGCCCGCTTCGCCGCCAGTAGAAAGCGCCCAGGCGGGATTTGCCGTCACTATCGCGGCGCCGCCAGAGACCAGCAGCGTGACGCCGTCCTTCCCTCCGTCACCGCCAAAGGTCCATCCTCTCGCTCCAGGATAGGCAGCGGCTTTCAGGGACAGGGATTTGGCGATCTTCTCGGCAACCAGGCTCTCAAACCGCCTCGGGTCTTGCAGGGCGAATACCGCCGCCCAGCGGGACTCTTCGCCCTCCTTGCCGAATACCGCCGCGTATTCGCCGCCGATCGTGGGAAGAAGATCATTGGCCAAGGAGAGGTCGAGCTTCCCCTCAAGCAGCCCTATGGCGCCGCGAATATTTCCCATCTGGCTTGGAGGCAGGCTGCGCCCAGCCTCTTCAAGGGCAAGCCTGTAAAGGCGAGGCGGGTCGAGCCCTCCTTCCCAGAAGTAGGCGGCGCCGTCGCGAGGCAGGCGCTCCTGAATCAGCGGCCGCGCGCTTCCAGCCTCGGCAAGAAGGCGCCAGACGCCAGACGCCTTGTCTTTGAAGCAGATGTTTATGGCGGCATCCCAGAGGGCGCGCCCTTTGGAGGGCGGTTCCGTCCAAAAAGCCGCTCCGGCGAGGCTCTTGATGGAGGCAAGATTCTTCAAGGACTTGACGATCTCGCCCATGGCCTGTTTTTCGCCTTGCTCCTTATCATCTTTGGCCTCCGGCTTTTCCGGTGCCGCCTCCGGTTTCTCAGGCTCCGCGGAGCACCACGAGGCACCGTGCCAGGGCAGAAAAGGCGCCACCGCTTTCTTGATGGACGCGATGTTTTCCTCGCTGAAAAGCTCTCCTGAAACATAGAGAAGCGCCCCATCCTTGGCTTTGAGCGGACGAATCGCCGCTTTGAAGGAGCGGTCCGCGGCCAGCCCGTGGTCGCGGGACGTGCCGAGAAGCGCCTTGACGGCCTCTTCGGATGTGGCCACTATCGCCTGGCTGTCATCCACTCCCCAATAGAGAGAATGGGCGGAATTCCCCGCCGGCGAGAACCGCTTGAGAGCCATTGCGCCCATCATACCGGCCGGTGAAGAGTTGGAAAGCTTCTCGTCCAGAAACTTCTCCAAGGAGGAGCGCTGGCCGGGGCCTAGAACCAAGAGCGCGCCGCCGGCCCACGCCCGGTCTTCCGCCTGCCCATGGGCGGGAGCCACGGCCGGATTACGCCAGAGCCCGACCGCCAAAGGCTGGTTCTTCAACAGGGATGGAAGGTCCTGGGGGCGCAGCGGCTCGGCGGCCCACACCTGGCCAAGCACCTCAAGCAGCGGGTCGCTTCTCGACGGAGTTTGAGAGACCTCTCCTCCCGGTTCTTCACCCAGACTGAGCCACTGCCCGATGCGGGTCGTTTCAGCGAAAAGCTCGGTGGAAGCGGGAAACCTCCCGGCCAAGCCCTCGTAACTCGCCCGTCGAGACCCAAGAGCGAAGTAGAGAACGACGGCGACGGCGGCAACCAATCCCAAAAGAACAAAGGCGCGGCGCATGGTCCACCTCCTGAATGTATTCATACGGTTGCGGCCGGATAAAGTTATATCACCGAGGACATTCCATTCTGGACATGCCACCCTGCACCTCCTCGAAGGGGGATGGGCGGGCAGCCAGGCCGAAGCCCTGGGCGCGCTTACTAAAATCACTCTTCAGGGTTGGCTTTTTGCCAAGCCGCCTGTCTGCGTGCACCGCACAGGCAGGCGTCGCGTAGCGACGCAACGCAAGCAGGAGCGCCGGGCGGGAAGGG
>JBBIMN010000330.1:0-2021 GCA_037444385.1 Acidobacteriota bacterium
GTCGCACGCCGCCAGCACAAGCATCTGCGCCGCGATGGCGGTTTTCGCCTTGGGCAGGTGCAGCAGGAAGCCGGCCCCCAAGTGATGCGCCTGGATGAAGCTCGGCAGAGAGGGGGGCAGGATATCGCTGGATGGAAATGGTCCGCCGCCGTAACCGTCCAGATAGGCGTCCAGAGACTCCCGGTAGAGCGGAACAAACAGGGGCATGATCTCTTGCGTCATGCCGCCCAGGAGGATCTCCGCTTTGCTGCCGCCCCGAAGCAGGGCGGTCCACCGTTTGAGCATCAGGACCTCCAGCGCCCCTCCCTTTTTTGCCAGCGCTTCCAGTTCAGGGAGAGTCAGGGACATCTCCAGCATTTTTGCTCTGGAGCCGAACTGTTCTGAAAGGCTGGCAAGGTAACGTTCGCGGGAGATTTCCGGAAGCGCTGTTTGGATTGTGAGAGTCGCGTTAGCCGTGGCCACTGCATCAACGGCTCTTTGCAGCGCTGGCCAATCGGGCTGGTTGGCCCAGGACGAGGGAATGTCCAGTGTAATGCCGAGAGGGTTCTTTGAATCACACGGATTCCGGGCCAGCATCTTTTCCATCTCGGCCCATTTGGGCGCAGGGACGCGCAGGCCGAAACGTATGGCCTGACGCTTGACAAGTCCCTGCTGAGCGCCGAGTGGTGCCCAGGGGAGAAGAAACACGAGAATCCAAAGGAGTTTCCTCAAGAACAACCTCGTGGGCCACCGTAGGGGCTGCGATTCCTTGTAAGGCGCTGCCCGGCCATTTCCCTCCGCGCGAGTCTACAATAATCCGTCTAAATTGTCCAAGTTTTCCGCTTTAACACGGCGCCCCCCGGACGATGCGCCGCTTGACGATTATCCCCGCAGAGCCTATCCTGAAATAAGGCGCGCCGCGCACTGCTGGCCGCTTTGAAGGAGGACAAATGGCTGAGTTCTACCCCAACAATTTCGGAGGGCTGCCGCCTGAACTCTCGTCCCTCGAAAAAGCGCGCTACGTGGTTCTGCCCTTGCCTTACGAAGTGACCACTTCCTACCAAAAAGGGGCCAAGTTCGGCCCGCGCGCGATAATCGAGGCTTCGCGCAATATGGAGCTTTATGACGAGGAGGCGGGGGCCGAGCCTTCCGAAGCCGGCATACACACGACCGAGGACCTTCTCTTCCCCTCTATTGCCCCTGAAGATATGGTCAAGAATGTTGAGGAGGCAGTCGGCTCATTCCTTTCGAAGGGAAAATTCGTCATCTGCCTCGGAGGAGAGCACAGCCTTACTCTCCCGGCATTTTTGGCGCACCAGCGCCACTACAAAGATCTCGGCATTCTTCAGATGGATGCCCACGCCGATCTGCGCGCGAGTTACGAGGGCACCCTGTTCAACCATGCCTGCGTAATGCGACGCATCGTTGGCGCCGCTAGGGGCGTCGTACAGGTTGGCATTCGTTCCCTGTGTCAGGAGGAGGCTGATTTTCTAAGGGCGCGCAAGAAACCGTGGCCAGTGATATGGGCGAGTGAGTGCCAAGGCGGAGATGCCTGGATGGACAAGGCCTTGGACGCATTGCCCGACCAGGTCTACCTCACCGTTGACCTGGACGGCTTTGACCCGTCGCTCGTACCGTGCACCGGCACGCCTGAGCCTGGAGGGTTGCAATGGTACCCCGTGATTCGCTTTCTCAAGCGCCTTTGCAGCGAAAAAACCGTTGTCGGTATGGACATTATGGAGTTGGCTCCAGACGGAGTCCACTTCGCCAGTGACTTTTTGGCGGCTCGGCTGATTTACAAAGTCATCTCTTATATCGAAGCCCGGCGGCTGTCCGTAAAATCTACCCGCCGGCGGGCCGCTCCAGATGGAGGCCGCGCTTCGAGGAAAGGGCGGCCTGGCGGCGGATGGCGAAGAGCAGGCCGTCAACCGTGAACGGCTTCTCGACAAATTCGCTGGCACCAAGGGAGCGGGCCATTTCAACGTCCTCGCTGCCGCTCTTGGCTGAAACCATCGGTGCGGCCGCCGGTCCGATGACGATGA
>JBBIMN010000331.1:0-2002 GCA_037444385.1 Acidobacteriota bacterium
GAGTAAGCATTACCTGGAGCGCGGTAACGGGCGCGACGGGCTACGACCTCTATGTAGACTCCACGACTACCGTTACTGGGGTTACGAGCCCCTACACTCATTCACCCGGCAACAGCAGCTCGCACAATTATCAGGTACGGTCAAAAAACACGTGCGGCAATAGCGCCTGGTCCACGGCGACGGCGGGAACGGACGCGGTCTGCTCCGTCCCGGCGGAGACGTCACCAGGCACCGGCGGCTCAAGCACTGGGATGACCTGGACGGGCAATAATGCTATAGGGTGGCAGGCCGTCGCTGGTATCGTGACCGGCTACCGTCTTTACAAGGGCGTTCCAGCGGACCTGCCGAACGTTGTGACGGCTTCAAACGATTCCTGTACGAGGTACGATGGGCCGTCGTTGAGCTATGCTCTTCAGACGAACGACCAGCCTGCGTCTGGAACTTTCTACTGGTTCCTGGTCACCGCCTACAATGGGGCCGGCGAGGGTTCCGCAGGCAACGCCACCTCCGGCCCGAGGATGATCAACTCTACGGGTAGCTGCCCATAAGAACGGCGGGTTGTCGTAATGGGAATAAGGGGCGGGCCGAAGGCCCGCCCCCGTTTCACGTAAGATCGACGTGACTTGCGTGAAAAGAGAGCCAACACCAACAGCCAGTCACTATCTGCTGATCACCACTTGTCGCTGCTCGCCGTGCCCTCTTCCGTGCGCTCCCTGTACACCGACCAAACTCCAAGGCCGACCGCGCTTCCCCAAACCGTCCCATGGAGAAGGCTGTAGTACCAATGGTGGCTCTCCATGGAGAGCCACCACCAGAGCGAGCCGGCCATGCCAGCGAAGATGGTGGCGAGAAGCTGAGCCAGGAGGCGTCGCGCGCGAAGGAGTTTGAAAACGGCCCACCCAAGGAAGGCCGCCGTGGCCACTAAGCCGAAGGCCTGGAATGGCCAGTAAGCCTCGCCCGGCTTCTTCCAGAAGGCGTACATGTCCCAGTGCCAGCCGAGCGAGAGGTTCAGTGGCCCGAAAGAAACGCATCCGGCGAGCCAGCCCATCAACGGCAATACAGCCAGGCGGGCTGCCAGCGTTCGCTCATAGAAAAGCGCTGAGAAAAGGGCGGCAATAAGAGCGAGCAGCGCTCCGTGGACTGCTCCCGCCGGGACGATATGCCAGGAAAACTTGCAGTCCGGGAGTGTGGCCCAGCAATGCGCCGCGTTGAGCGCTCCGGCGAACCCGCCGAGGAGCCCCGTCCGCCAAAGCAACGAAACCAGCCGAAGATTCCGCATGCGCAAAAGATAACACCGAGGGGCGGCATGGTCAAGCATCGGGCGTGAAGAGGCAAAGTTAGAACCCGGCTCAAAGGTTGGGGCTTTAGATTTCTTTACTCTCCAATTTTCTGGTTCTCTCGCCGCTTTTTCTGGAAACACGCCACCTAGCTGGACACGGGCGGCTTTTTTTGGTACTATAACCGCTTCTTCCTTCCTCCGCCCACGGGGGGCGGGGGCTCAGGCCATGAGGAGGAGCGATGCGTCACTACGAAACCGTTGTAATTCTGCCGCCAAATTTAGGCGAAACCGCGTTGGAAGAGACGTTGACCGGCGTCGAGAAGGAACTCGTGGAGCGGTTCGGCGCCCAGCAGCTTGCCGTTAACCGTTGGGGCAAGCAGAACCTCGCGTATCCAATCCGCAAATTCAAGGAGGGGTACTACATACTCTACGAGTATGACTCCGAGCGAGAGGACACGATTTCCGGCCTTGAGGCAAGGCTGAGGATAAACGAGTCGGTCATCCGCTTCCTCACGGTGCGGCGCGATGAGGAGCTTCGTACCGCCGAGCGGATGAAAGTTCGCTGCGCCAAGCGCAAGAAAAATGAGGGCATGGACTCGGGCGAACTTGGCAGCTACGACGAAGATTTGGATTTAGAATGAGGCGGCCCATGAGCGACGATAGAGGCAGGGGCAAGGACGGGAAGAAGACCTTCTACAAGAAGGACTACCTCTTCAAACGGAT